>CAYZCD010000053.1:0-2002 GCA_964476825.1 uncultured archaeon | reverse complement strand
CTGGCCACATTAGTCCAGTTCCAATCGTTCAGCCTGGAAATACACGGGAAACAGGTTGACAGGGAACGTTTAATTTTTTCACAATACATGGCCGGTGCGCCATTTTTAACTTACGATAAGCCGGATTACCGCAAGGGTGTTTTATATGCCGACAAATTAAACGCGTTGGATAATGATTCTTTTGAAAAAAGTTTCAGTTTCGCGGACCTGACAAAATATCTTATTATCATAACAACGGACCCCAACACGTGGGTTTTCGGCGACGATTCGATACTGAAGGAAAAATATAAAATGTGGACGCATCCGGTTGCCGTCAAGACGGCTGATACGGTAATACCGGGCTCGATGGAAGTTTACGTTCCGAAGGCTGATTAGGATGACGTTTTACACAAATTTTTATAAGAAGAAAATGATGAAAGGCGACGTATGGTACGTTTCAACGTTTTTTTTCCTCGTGTCGCTTTTTTTCGTGACAATGATAATGCTTTTTTCCATGAGTATCGCCCGCCTTATTGTGGGCAATTTAATAGACTATACCGTGCATGTGAGCTTTTTGGATTTTTCCCTCAACACGGAAAACGCGCTTGTGGCGGGGATGGAAATTAAAATGAATCCTGTAGATCCTTCGATGAAAACTATATTGTCGGATGGTGCGTTCCAATGGAACGGGGATCTTGGTTGGGATAAAAATGTTTTTGCGGACGGGAAAATGTACGATGCGGGCCAGTTGTCAAAGAATATTTTTGATAAGTTGGTGCAGGGGCCGTATATTTTTGAATTGAGAAAACAATTCGGCGCGTCCGGGGATAAAAGGATAATATTCGCCCAACGCAATGCGGATTCGATTAAGAGCGACCCGGAAATCGCTGAAATTGAATTCTATTTGCCTTATCCGGCGTGCGACGGCTGCAGTAAAATCGCAGTTTACAGATTGTATTCAACGGTGAAATAGATGAGGGGAAGCATTTACACGTTCATGGGAAGCATCGTGATGGTTATGATAGGCGTAGGGATAATCTGGTGGTTCCGGTCTGTTACGCCGTCGGAGGCGTTTATCGTTTCCGAACGCCACAAGGAAAGTTTTTCGGCGCTGAATTATCTGGAACTTTCTAGAAAAGCTTTGGAAGAGGCGGTCGTGGTCTATGCGCAGACCGGCGCGACTAAAGCCGGTTCAGCGGGCGGGCTGGATGCTGCAGCCCAGCAAAAGGATAAAATTGCGATATGGAAAGACGCGCCGGACGCGGCGACGATAAAGGACACTCTGCAACGGTACATAGTGGACATGGAGATGGGAGATTCTTTGAAAGAATATGCGATTCCGGGGAAGTTTCTCACAGTAACATACGGCAGTTCCAACATACAGGCAATTCCGGACAATCCTGATTTTTCAAAATCCGAAAAGTTTTACGTGAAAGGCGAGAAGGAAATAAAAGTTTCAAAAAAACTGGATACGCAGGCCATAACAATTTCGTCCGGTTTAAAGGGATATGTCGATTATGAAATTAAATTAAAATATTTCGCTCTATACGATGCTGCAAAAAAATTTTTGGAGAGCGGAGCGCCGGTAAAAATAGTTGATGAAGCATTCAAATCGTTTGATACGAAAGGCATTGCCGCGAAAAAACCCGCAGAATGCGAAGCTTCATACACAGTTACATGGTGCGACGGCGCGGATCACACATCCCAGACGTGTCCTAAGCCGGTTGTTGATTATCCGACTGACAAAGAAGTTTTGTCGCAATCGGGCTTTAGCCAGTTGGGCAGCGCAGCGATTTCTGCAACGATGACCGAAGAACCGTTCAAATCCTTCAATGCGAGATTTGACAAATATGAATTGTCGCCGTCGGCGGGGTACAATCCAGCAGACGTTGTAACGGATGACACGGGAACGTGCGGTTTCAGCTGCAATTACGAAAAACCGTGCGGCGCGCCGATAACAAGCGCGCCAACATGCGGTAACGGATGCTCGTACGATTCCGGGTCAAATTCATGCAAGCAGCCT
>CAYZCD010000052.1:0-2343 GCA_964476825.1 uncultured archaeon | reverse complement strand
AAACGATACGGGAGTGGGAAAGGCGTTACATGGGTTGAGCCGGGAAAAGATAATTATACTTTACAAGACCAATTAATAGCATGGTACTGGGAATTATATCCAAGCTTATGCGTTACGGCGGCAGGCGGGCCCAGCTTTCCAGGTCCAGAAAAATAAAGTCTAAAAAACTGGACATGGAGGAGAAAAAGCTTGACAGTCTGGAATTTAAGCTGGAAAATATCACGGACAAAATGATCAAGGAGACAGAGGAAATAGAGGGAATTAAGCACAAGATCGGGGAAAGAAAAAGCCAATTTAGTGTGATGGGCGGACAATTTTCAAGTCTCACATTGCAGGACATCGTCGGCGCCTCATTCGGGGCCCTGATGATCATAACGCAGCAGGTGTGGGAGATATCATCCAAGCTGGCGCCTTTTAACCTGGCCATGTTAGTTTTAATATCTTTCTCAATCGGTTTCTCTCTTGTGTATTTTTCCAGAAGGAGAAAGTTAATGTCTTTAAAGGTCTTTCATACATGCTTTCTGAGGGCGGTTGAAATATATTTAATATCCTTTTTGACTTCGGTGATTCTGATCATGGTGTTAAACACTGCTGGAAGTTTTGATTTGATGATGAAGCAGACAATTTTGGTAACGCTTCCTGCTGTTATAACAGCCGCAACAGCGGATCTGTTGTTTTATTGAATGTCCGACAAATAATTTTTGATCGCCGCGGAAACTTTATCCTCGCCGAGTATCTTGGTTAAGTTTCCAATCTTTGGCCCGCGTTCTATTCCGAGTATGGCTATGTAAAGTATTTTGAATAGCCTGCCCGCGTCCAGGCCGTTGTCCTTGGCCATATCGAATACCATTGATTGTATTTCGTCGGCCGGCATGCCTTTCTTGAGCGAATCGGCAAACAAGTTCAGCGCATTCTTTTCTTTATCGTTTACATCAATAACGGCGGTTTTTATTTCGTCTTTCATTACCCCGAGCCAATTTGTGGCGTACTCTATCCTTTCAGCCAGTTCGTCCATGTCGTCCCCTTCCTTGATGTGGCCCGTCTGCTCAAGGATTTGTGAAATGGCTTTTAATCTTTCTTCTCTTTGCAGAGGCAAAACTTTCGTTAAATTCACCAGCGTGTCATAGTTTATCCTCATCGCCGGTTTTTTCGGGGGATTCATGAAATTCACAAATTGGTAAAGCCTTTTTAATTGCACAGTCTCTTTGTCGTTTGTTAATTTTTTTTCATCGAAGAAAATCCTGTCCAAATCATCAACCTCATTCATATATTTCGGTATATCCTGCGGTGATAATTCGCGCGTGCCGGTGGCGCGTTTGAACATCAATAGGGCAATGGATTTTTTCGAGCCGTACCTGAGCCAATCTTGCGCAGTGAAAACATTGCCCACGGATTTGGATATTTTCTTGCCTCCGGTTTCCAGGAACAATTCGTAGAAAAGGTGTATGGGCGGGTCGAAATCGAGGATTTCTTTGCAGACGCGGTCGTTTATGTTCACGGAATCCCTTATGTCCTTGCCTGCGGCTTCAAATGAAATTTTCAGCGAAGCCCATCGCGCTGCGAACTCAACTTTCCAGGCTAATTTACCATCCGATTTGGAGTACGAAACCTCGTCCGTATGCCCGCAGCCCTGCACTATAACCGGCATGCCCGTGGTTTGGTTTTTTCCCTTGAATTCCTGGTCGCAGGCATATTTTATTTTTTTTTCTTTTTGGAAAATTTCAGTAACCCGTGTGGTGTAAACTCTTCCGCATTCGCCGCAAACGGGATAATACGGATAAACTTGCAGGAATTTGTCCTGGCCCACCATCTCCTTTATGATGTTACCGATTTTTTTATTATTCAAAAGAAGAGTCTCTATCGCGCCATCCAGTAAACCGCTTTTGTAAACTTCGGTCGCGGATTTAAAGGTGTACTCAACCCCGGTTTTATCCATCGCATCTATCAGTATGGAACTCATATGATCACCGTACGATTTGTGGCATCTGAATGGGTCTGGTATGTTTGTTACAGGCATCCCTATGTATTTTTCCAGTGAAACATCAAAGCCCGTCGGAACCTTGCGCAGGCCGTCGCGGTCGTCCGAATAGGCTATTAATTCGGATTTTATTCCGTGGTCTTCCAGAGCCAATTTTACTGCGTATTGGCGTAAAACATCGCCGAAACTGCCTATGTGCGGTATGCCGCTTGCGCCTAACCCGGATTCAACACGCAGTGTATTGATACCTCTTCGCAATTCTTCCTCCCGGTTGGCAACTTTTGCAGCAAACTGGTCGGCCCAAAATAAAGATTTTTCCTTTATCGTAATAACACCAATTTAATCAAATAGTTTACGCTATTTAA
>CAYZCD010000051.1:0-3234 GCA_964476825.1 uncultured archaeon | reverse complement strand
TTCTTGAAGTTCAACTCCCCTATGTTCGAAGGTATGGACCAGCCCCCTGAACCGAGTTTGGACCAGTCTATTGTGTCTCCGGCATCTTCGACAATTACGTTTCCCGCGACCGCGCCGAGTTTGTTCGCATTAATATGCAACTGTTCGCGCCACGAGCCTGTTATCATTTCCAAATCTTCAACGGCATTGTCCGATTCCTGCTGTTCATCAACCACGTTTATTTTTGTGTTGGGTATGGTGCGTTTGGCCATATAGAATACGTCTCTGAGTGACGCGTGTTTATTGTTGTTCAGCAGGTCCTTGCTTATCGCCCCGACTTCCACGGTCTGCAAAAATTTGCGCGCGTGGGCAACATTGAAAAAGGATCTTACGAAAGTTTTGTCCCCTATCCTCAGCGTTTTGTCCTGTCGGTCAAACACCACGTTGGACAGGGTTCTAAGCGGGATAGTCATGGACGGGTTCTTTTCGTCATCTATATCCTTGACTAATTTTTTCCCAAGGTTGTCGAGTTTTTTAACAGCTTCGCCCGCCATTTTATTCTTCCTCTTTTTGTTTAACGTTCTCTTCCGGTTCTTCCGTATCTTCTATTACGATTTTTCCCTTCTTTAACATGCCTTCAAGTTTAGCCGCGATCTTGTTTTTGTCCCCGCCGCTTAATCTGGCCAGCGCGTCGGAAACTTCCGGTATGTATTTTTCGAAAAGGCTTATCCTCATCGCAGCTTCGCCCGCCTTTCTTTTTTTGTTAACGTAGATGCTCAATTTGCGCCCGGCTTCCTGCAAAGCCAGCTTTACTTCTTTTATTATTTCCGGGTAAGAAGCAATGGCCTCTTTGGATTCGGAAGTGAACGGAACCCACACTGACGCTATGTGGACAAATATTGTTATCGGGCCCGTCGGTAATGCGGCGCTCGACGCCTGTTCCAACCCGTACCTGCGCCATTCTATTTCGCTGACCGCCTTCGCAAGGGCGCAATCGCCAGCCTGGTACATTAACGGCACACGATTTGCGAATCTGTATAACGTGGCAACAGATTCCACCGGCAATTCGCCGCCGTAAGCCAAACCAACTTCGATTTGAAACGGATTTCCGCGGTAAACGTCCGGAGGTCTGGTTATCGCAACGACGTATTCCGGTTTCAATTGTTTTTTCAGGCCTTCTTCGACTAATTTTTCGCGCAGCGGCGACAAGCAGTCAAGCTGGGGTTTAATTAATTGGACCTGCTGTATAGCCTGGAATAATTTTTCGACTTGGGGTCCGTCTATATTTTTCGGGCTTACGTCTTCGTCGAATTTCGCAACTCTGATTATTTCCTTGGCCGAGCTCTGCCCGACGCGTGAAAAGTCAGTCGTTAAAAATCCTGTGAGCGTGCGGGCCTCGGTGTTTTTTAACATTCTCCGGAGTATTCCTATCTCTACCCCGTGCGGGTGCGGTTTTATCGATTTCGGCGCTTCCGGCAAAACTTTGACGGAACGTTCGAATTTTATTTTGTTTTCCGGCCCGTCGTAAATTATTTCAGCGTACGGGTTTGAGATGGCAGTTTGTTTCAAATATTCGGGTATGGATTGCTGGTGTTCCACGTATTTTCCTTCGACTTCCAGTTCAACACGGACCCCGTGCCAGTTTTTCCCTTCTTTTATTTCCTCTTTCAGTATTTCCGGCTCGTTTTTGTAAGTGTCTATCATTAATTCTATGTTATGAGTTTTTCCGTCCCCTGTGGAAGAAACTATTTTTGCGGGTTTTCCGCTTGTTAACTGGGCGTAGAGCACTGCGCCGGAAATTCCTATACCCTGCTGACCACGGCTCTGCCTCAATCGGTGGAATTTGGATCCGAATAAAAGTTTTCCGAACACGCGCCCGATGTTTTCTTTTATTATTCCGGGTCCGTTGTCTTCCACGGAAATTGTATAGCGGTCTTTCAGGTCTTTCGCCGGCTTTACAGAAATTTTTATGTCCGGGATTATCCTTGCTTCCTCTGTGGCATCCAGCGAGTTGTCAACGGCCTCCCTTACTATTGTGAGCAGCGCCTTGACCTTGTTATCATAACCAAGCAGGTGGCGGTTTTTCTCGAAGAATTCGGAAACTGATATTTCGCGCTGGTCGCGTGACATTTCCTGCGCGCTTTTCACCTTTTCAATCTTTTCGTCCGTTTTATCGCTCAAAGAAATCCCTTAATTATTTGCGGTTATAGTATATAAAATTCATCGATTATGAAGAATTATTTGTGCGGTTTTTTTCCAGAAATTTGTAAACTGTCTGGTGCGAACGCCCTTCAAGTATCTGTTCTATGGCCTGTTTCGCGACATTTGAAGATTCCCAGTTGCCGATGATTGAAACCGTGTCGCCGTATACGGAAATGTCGCAGCCTGTGAATTCTTCTATCAATTTCCTTGTCTTTCCTTTGGTTCCGATCAGGCGCCCTTTGTGGGTCGGCCTTTTTTTTGGAGTGAAAACTTTCAGGCTGATTATGTCAAGTAGATTTTCGCTGTCGGAAAGTTTAATCGCCTTTTCCGGCGCGAACCCGCGGCCTATGGCAGTAATAATATTTTTTGCGTCCAGAATTTTTACAGGGTCGTCGCCTTCTATTTTTACATCTTCGCCGACAGTTATTTCCGTCTCAGTGAGCGATTCAATGTTTTTTTTCACAGATGCGTCTTTGCCTATTGCAATCGCCTTCCGTTCCTCCGGGATTTTAACAAATTCTATCATGCAAAGCCAGTCCCAAAAATTGTCAAAATATTATTGTTTTATGTAGCCTTGTTTTTTTAGCCACAGTACCTGGGTGCCCGTGTAACGCCACACCAGGTCGCCGCGCTCATCGCCTTGCGCCACCCAGGGAGTGACCAATACAACATCGTTCGGGCGTATCCATACTTTTTTCCTGAGTTTGCCGGGTATTCTGCATATGCGTACTTTGCCGTCGTTGCAATCCACTCGGAAGCGGTCGCCGCCCAGCAATTCCATTACGGTTCCCATGATTTCTCCGGGCCTTTGCAGCCGCACGCGTTCCGGTTGTTGTTCTTCCATTATTTCACTCACCTATATTATTTGAACCTAAGCATAATAGTCTTCCTGTTGATGTGCTGTCCGTCTTTCATGCCGGCCATCGATGAAGATTCCTTCACTTCTGGTTTGAATTTTTTTTTCAGCATGCCCACAAGCTTGCTGGCTTCGGAGAATTTGATCACATAAAGGTCGACGCCTTCCTTCTTCTCGTCCGTTTTTGATGTTCCCAC
>CAYZCD010000050.1:0-3262 GCA_964476825.1 uncultured archaeon | reverse complement strand
CAGTGAGGGGGCGGGCGCGGAAATAATTTTTCCGGACAATTCCCGCCGGGACTATTCCAGCAGGTATTTCGACAACCCCGCGGCATCGCTGACGGGACGCACAAAACTGTGGAACAAACGCAAGGCGGTTTTCCGCTACCTCCGAGATTCCGCGAAAGGATTCTCCGACGTGGTTGCCATAGACGACACGGAAATAGAAATGCTCACTGAACTGAGGTCCGGGGGCGCGCGGGTTTTCGGGTATTACAATCCAAATGATCCGGATATGAGCCCGGCGGATGCAAATGAAATGTCAAAACGCGGCATAACCGTCCTGAAAGACTTAAGGGAGTTCTGGTCGGCTTGCGTAGCAAGTTAAATAGTTATATTTACTGATATTTTGAAGTGATCTGAAATGCAGAACGGGGATTTCATAAAAATTAATTACGTGGGCCGTATCAAGGAAACGAACGAGATTTTTGATTTGACCGACGAGGCTATTGCGAAAAAAGAGAAAATAGAATTACAAAACGTAATTTACGGCCCGGTCACAGTTATCATCGGCGAAAAGATGATTTTGCCGGCGCTGGAAGATGAAATAAAATCTATGAAGCCCGACGAGACGAAAAAAATTGAGCTGGATGCGACGAATGCGTTTGGCCCGCGAGACCCGCGCCTGATAAAAGTTTTCAGCGAATCCGAATTCGTGAAAAACGACATGAACCCGATACCAGGACTAACAGTAAACGTAAACGGTTTGCGCGGCAAAGTTCTATCGTCTTCGGGCGGGCGCGTACAAGTGGATTTTAACCACCCGCTGGCCGGAAAAAATTTATCTTACCAAATGACCTGCATAGGCCCGGTTGAGGATGAAAGCGAAAAAATCAAGTCCCTGATGCAATATTACGCTGCCGCGAAACCAGACCAGACAAAGGCATCGGTAAAAGGGTCCGAGGCTGTTGTTACCTTACAGCCGAAAAACGCAATACCTTCGGAGATACGCGAACGCGCCGCGAAAGAAATAATAAAATGGATAAAAGTTGATTCCGTAAGATTCGAGGAAGTTTACAAAAAAGAAGGCAAATGATTTTTTTCAAACCGCATATTACGGCAAACTGTATGGGACAACCTTAAATATCTTCGGCCATCAATAGTTCTTTATTGATGTTCTATGGCCCTGCCTGTTAATGATTCTCCGAGAAGCACGAAATCCAAAGACGTGGACGAGGAGTTAAGAAGAATTATTGAGTCCCGCAAATCTGACATTAAAGTTGTCGGTGTCGGCGGCGCGGGCGGAAATACTATTTCAAGGATAATGCAAATCGGGATAACAGGCTGCGAGACGGTTGCGATTAATACCGACGCGCAGGATTTGTTATACACGGACGCGGATGCGAAAGTTCTAATTGGCAAAGAGGTCAGCCAGGGCCTTGGCGCAGGAGCGAACCCGAAGGTTGGCGCGGAGTCTGCGAAAGAAAACAAAGATGATGTCAAAAAAGTTCTGGACGGCGCGGACATGGTTTTCATAACGTGCGGTTTGGGCGGCGGCACAGGAACAGGGGCGAGCCCTGTTGTGGCCGATGTCGCGAAAAAAATAGGCGCGCTGACTGTCGCGATTGTAACGCTTCCGTTTACCATGGAAGGCGAACACAGGATGAACAATGCCAAGGAAGGTTTGGAGAACCTCGAAGCCGTTGTTGATACGTTAATTGTTATTCCCAATGACAAACTACTGGAAATTGTTCCGGATGTTTCCATAACTACTGCGTTTAAAGTCGCTGACGAAATTTTAGTCAACGCCGTGAAAGGCATAGCTGAACTCGTCACACGCCCGGGCCTTGTAAATTTGGATTTCGCGGATATACGCGCTGTAATGTCTTCGGGCGGATTGGCAATGATAGGTATGGGCGAGTCCGATTCAGAAAATCGCGCGATTGAAGCCGTTGAAAAATCCCTGACCAATCCGTTGTTGAATGTCGATATTACCGGCGCCACAGGCGCGTTAGTCAGTGTGGCCGGAGGCTCGGATATGACCATACGCGAATGTCAGGAGATTGTCGAGGCTGTTTCATCAAGATTAAACCCGGGCGCAAAAATCATATGGGGCGCGCAAGTTGTGAAAGAAATGGGCGATGTCGTGCGCGCTTTGCTGGTTATCACGGGCGTGAAAAGCCCGCAGATTTACGGGCCCAACAAAAAATTTGTAGCTGAAAATAAAAAAGAAATTGAGCAGATTCTCGGCATAGAGTTTGTGAGTTAGCATCCCGCAACACACGTTTTAATATGGAAAACCTATTTTTGATATTATGAAAGCGATTACGCCCGTTATCGCGTTAGTCATGTTAATGTTAATCACAGTGGGGATAGTTGGCATCGCTTACACCTGGTTTAACGGCATTGCTTCATCGCAAACCTCGAACACCTTCAAGATCACACCCATATCCGGAAATAAAATCATGGTCACCAACCTCGGGTCGTCGGACCTTGATACGAACAACTTGAAAATATTGGCCGGCGACGGCGAAGCTGGAGTATCGAACCCGTCGAAAATACAGCCGGGAAAGGCGTCTGTCCTGGAAATAATACCGCGCGGGTACGGCGAACTGGACGGACGGGTCATGTCCAATTCGATGACGTACGATTTTAACATGAATGTTGAGTGCCCGTCGCTGACAAATTTTAAACAAAATGACGTGCTGAGATTCAGATGGCAAAACGACTGCGCGGAAGACGGCGGGGCGGGGCTTAGCAACATAAACGGCGGCCCGACTTGCACGGGTTGCGACGATCCGGTATTGACGGGGATAACCGTGAAAGATAAAAATGGCGCCATCATAGGCACATGGTCCGGTTCCTTGCAGACTGGCGACAGCATAAACCCGAAAGTGGAAAACCGATTCATAGATTTAACCATAAGCCAATCCTCATCCAACGGGCCGTTCTATGTTGAACCGTCGTTCACCGGATTGAACAGGCCCCAGGACCAGCAGCTGTGGCTGTTCAGTGTGAACGGGATTGATAAAAGAACTTACCTTGGAAACGCCGGCTCAGGAGCCGAAATGCAAATACCGTGCGCAAAAACATACGCATGCATAAATTCGATAACTCTTGGAAGCGCGCTGAAGATCCGAATCGAGCATAAAAGTTACGGGGATTATGACAACGACCTGCAAGCCAGCTGCGCATATACCGAAGACACTGACGACTTCCAGCTGAGGAAAATAGAATTTCTGGATAAAGATAATGTCGTGTTGGCCGTGAATACAACAACCAAATGGATTGC
>CAYZCD010000049.1:0-3363 GCA_964476825.1 uncultured archaeon | reverse complement strand
GTATAGACACGATTTTTAACCCGCAGTACAAATTGAACCGGCCTTCTAAGGGACCCATATCCTTTGTGTCGCAATCCGGCGCTCTTGGTGCTGCCGTTCTTGATTGGGCGCATTCCGAAATGGTAGGCATGTCAAAATTCATTTCCTACGGCAACGCCATTGATGTGGACGAATCCGATTTAATAGAATACCTTGGCAGCGACGATACCACAAAAGCGATTTGTTTGTACTTGGAAGGTCTGGCCGACGGGAAAAAGTTTGTCGACGTTTGTTCCCGCGTATCGGGAAAAAAGCCGATTGTGGCATTGAAAGCGGGCAAAAGCGACGCCGGCTCAAAGGCTGCCATGTCCCACACAGGTTCATTGGCCGGTTCTGCAAAAGTATTTTCAGGCGTGTTCAAACAGTGCGGCGTGGTGGAAGTTAGCGATGTCGACGAGCTTTTCGATTATTCCCGCATACTCGCATACCAAAAACCTTTGGATAACAACAGGATAGCGGTAGTTACGAACGGCGGCGGGTTCGGAGTTTTGGCCGCAGACGCAATAGAAGAAAACGGGATGCGGCTAGCCACTTTTTCCCCGGAAGCTGAAAAACTTTTGCGTGGTAATTTGCCTCCGCGGGTTAACGTAAGAAATCCCCTTGATTTGGTCGGCGATGCGGACACGCATCGTTACAAGAACGCGCTGGATATCATATCGAAAGAGGACGGGGTCGACTGCATTCTTGTGATATTGTTGATGCAGGTGTCGACATTAGGCTCGGACGTGATAGACGCCATAACGGAAACCTATAAGGATAGGAAAAAATCCGTGGTTGCCTGCTCCGCCGGCGGAAATTTTACGCAAATCCATATGCATGCGCTGGAAAAGGAGGGAGTACCGGCCTACCCTACGCCGATGAAAGCTGTCAAAGCCATCAGGGCGCTGTGGGAGTATGGAAAAATAAAATATGAAAATTAAAAAATGAAATTGAAACGATGGATTTTTTATTCGTCGTCTTCGTCGTCTTCAGCTTCTTCTTCTAATTCATCTTCCTCGTCCAATTCGTCTTCGTCATCCCCATTTTCTTCGTCATCGAACACGACATCACCTTGTTCCTTCTTTCTGGTATCATATATTTAAACGTTTCTGTCCGCATTATGCATAAAACCGTGAACGGATATTTTATTTTTTTCGGCCTTGAATTTTACACCCAGTAATTTTTCGCACACGCCGATGTTTGTCATGGTGTGTAATGTTGTTTCATAAACTGTAATAGAAGATTCGCCCTCGGCTAGCGCGGCGTATGGGATTACCTGGTCCGCGGCGTGAAGATCCAGTGAAAACCCGCCGGAAAGCAGTTTAATCATATTTTCGGCAGCTTCTTTTCCCACAACTTCAGCGGATTTTTTTATCTCGCCCAATGAATCGGAACCTATTACGGAATTCTCGCATTCGGCCCACAAAACCAACGCCGAACCCGGAGAATGTGTTTTTGAAATTTCCGTTTTTATTTCCGTTTTGTAACCGGAGTCGTTCAAGATTTTTTCCGCCGATTTTTTTTGGCGTTCAGCCACGTTTGGAGGCAGGTTTGAACAAATCGAAACGCCTTTGATGATATTTACTCCGCCCCTCTCATCCAGTACGAGGTTTTTTAATTTTTTCGGCGGGCTGAGGTCGCAGGTTATTTCCGCCCCGCCTTTCGGATAAAATCCGCGCGTTTTTATTTTTAATTCGGCGCGGTAATCCATTTTCTCCAGCAGGGGAAATAATACGTTTTGTGCGTAATCTGCCGGCGGCGACCACTTGGTGTTTGTCGCGCCTCCGTTTATCTTAATCGATAAATTTTTTTTTGCCCCGAGCGCCGCTATCATCAGCGACTGCAATACGAGTGTTACCGAACCCGCGGTTGGTATGTTTATTTCTATCTCTTTTTCAAAATCATTTCCGGGATAAAATTCTATCTCCTTTGACCCCACAAAAGCATTTTTTACCGAACCGTTGCACAGTTTCGCAAGCGCAGTAATGCCTTGCAGATGCTGTTCACGCAGTCCCGGCGTTTGCCGGTTAGAACGTATGTTAATTATTTTGCAGGGTTTTCCGAGTATGGCAGAAAGCGCTGTTGATGTGCGTAGGACTTGTCCGCCCCCTTCGCCCTGCGAACCGTCGATTATTATCATTTTATCACAGGGAAAATTTGCTTCCCAATTCCGGCGCGAATGCGTCATAGCCCATTTCCTTCAATTCGCCCGCGAACTTATCGCAGTTGTCGCCGTGTACCACGAAAACTTTTTCCGGGGATACATTTTTTATGGTTTTTAATAGTTCGCTTCTATCGCCGTGCGCTGAGAAATCAAACTTATCGACGTGCAAACCGACATCTACAGTCTCGCCGTCCAAGTTGTATGTTTTATGTTCCAATAATTGGCGGCCAGGCGAGCCTTCGACCTGGAATCCCGGTATCAGTATGGATGAATTTTTTCTGAGGCAGAGCTGTCTGATGTAAAACACGGAAGGGCCCGCCTGCACAAAGCCTGCTGTCGTAACTATTGCGCATGGCTCTTCGATTATCTGCTCGCGCTGTTTGTTGTCCTTGACGAAGCCTGTGTTCTTGCATATTTTGTCCAGGCGGCTCCCGTCTTTAAGGTAAGATTTGTAATTTTTAATTATGTTCGTCGCCTCGCGTGCCATGCCGTCGATATATACAGGATATTTTAAACCTTCGAGTAGCATCAGCATTTCCTGTGAGCGGCCCAGTGCAAAAGCCGGTATCAGCGCAACTCCGCCGTTTTCTATCGTAGTTCTGACAGCTTCTAAAAATCTTTTTTCTTCTTCTTCCCTGTTCGGATGGTTTCTCTCCGCGTAAGTAGATTCTATGACCAATACATCCGCTTTCGGAAATTCTTTCATTCCGTGGACGAGTCTCGTGTCTGCAACGCGCAGATCCCCTGTATAAAATATTGTTTTGCCGCCGGTATCGACGACTATGCCAGCCGAACCCGGCACGTGGCCCGCATCTACAAATTTAGCGCTGAAATTCTTGAAATTGAGGGATTTGCCGTAAGGTACGCTTATGCTTTTGTTGAGTGTATCCTGCACGTCTTTTTTGCTGTACCTAATATTGTACCCTTCCATTTTCGATATCTTGGCCGAGTCTTCCAGCATAACGCGCATCAAATCTATTGTCAAATCTGTCGCGTAGAAATTGCCTATGTAACCGTGCTTGCTTAAAAATGGTACCGCGCCTATGTGGTCTAAATGCGCATGCGAAATGAAAACGTGGTTTGGGTCGACCTTAATCGGATATTCAGGCTCTTCATTGTGGCTTAGCTTCAGCCCGTAATCGAGAAGTATTTTTTCCTTGTTTTCTATTACTATGGCCGAA
>CAYZCD010000048.1:2946-3449 GCA_964476825.1 uncultured archaeon | reverse complement strand
ACAATCACGCGCGCCAGTTTGTCCGTATTTTCTCCGACAGCCTTGCTGTTCATCGCTGTCGTTGCGATTTGCACAAGCTTCTCTTCATCGTTGATGGAAATTGATTTCGAAATGCTTCTCACAACTTCCAGCGCCCTTTCTTTTGCCGTGCGATAACCTTTTGTAATAACAGTCGGATGGACATCTTGATCCAAAAGTTCTTCGGCATTTTTCAACATCGTGCCCGCTAAAACTACAACAGTTGTCGTGCCGTCGCCGACTTCCTCGTCCTGCGTTTTTGAAATTTCAACCATCATCTTTGCGGCGGGATGCTCGATTTCCATTTCGCTTAAAATAGTCGCGCCGTCGTTGCTGATAACAACATCGCCTAAAGAATCAACTAACATTTTATCCATGCCGCGCGGGCCTAAAGTTGTGCGAATAGCATCGCCGACCGCCTTCGCAGCAGCAATGTTATTGCGTTGCGCGTCTTTTCCCGTCGAACGCAATGCGCCTTCAGGCAA
>CAYZCD010000048.1:0-2936 GCA_964476825.1 uncultured archaeon | reverse complement strand
TTCGATGACCAAATTTGAGAAAATTCGATGATTTTCTCAATTAGAAAACCAAAGGTTTTCTAATCACTAAATCTATGTAAATGCGCGTGTATAAATAGTTGACGGTTTATGGTATTGTCAACTTAAAGGTTGCTGGGACGGTTGTCAAGAGTGTCGATGGACAACAGTTAAATTTTAATTGTCTGTAAGCTCTTCTAGCACTATTCTCACATGTGCGACTTTTTCTTCCATAGTTCTATATCTACGTGTGTCTAATTTTGCACGTTCTTTGGATATTTTGTCCAACCTTTCCAAAATTTGCTCAGCTCTTTCATGATTAACAGTATATATCGGTGTTGGGTATCGTTTTGTGCTCCCGGCATAAAAATCAGTACGCGGCACCATTCTGCGTTCTCCGAGTACGCCCAGTTTTTGGTAAACCCTTAACCGGCCGCCTTCAGTAAGACGATATGCATGATCACCGTCCCCAAACCGTTGACCAGCTCCCACGTAAAGTTCACCATTTGGTTCTGCGGGGAGACGTTTAGAAGCTGATAAGACATTTTTAATTCCTTTTATCAAATTCCAAGCACTGTAATGAAGCACCATAAAATATTATTGCGTGGTAAATCATTAATACATTCAGCAACCGCATACCAGACAGAACCCTTTTTTATTGACAGTCTATCAGTAGCCCAAAACAAGCTTATTTTTTGGCGCGTATTGTGATTTCACTAATCGTTCCCGCAGCGACAGATTCAACCGGTACGGTGGTTTCAGAACCATCACCGCAAGAACTTTTTATGCGGTCAACAATCCGGTTTATCCCGTCCGGATAAGAAGGTTCTCTGAAAATCGGGGGAAAATCTTCTGGACGGACATGATCGCCTAAATAAACATCAACGTTTCCGGTGTCCTGTTCCTTTCCCGCGCCCGGTTTGTACGCCTGGAACTTCAGATAAACGGGCGTGCCGCTATTGACATAGCTCCACCCGTCGAGTTTAAAAATTGTGCCGTCGACCATGCCATTAACCGTTTCTTCGTTAACAGGTAAACGAAGTCCGGTGCATTGGTCTAGGACTTCTAATTTTTCAGTCATTTGGTTGACAATTACGGTAGTCGTTAATCTGTGTCTGTACGGATTGACTTCTTCGGTAGGCTTGCAAGACGCAATTGCGGCCATCGACAATCCGGCCATTAAATATGGCGCAACACGTTTGAACATTGGCATTTTAATCACAGATATACAGGCGATATGGATATTTAAAACTTTAGTGGAGTTCAAAACAAAAATTACTTTCAAATGTCTATCGGAGGTTTTCTATCTATTGGAGTGTAACCGACATTTGAACCGCCTTTGAGCTGGCCGAGATAAACAGTTTCAAAGTGGGGTGTTATCGGAAACACCTTAATCGTTTTTCCATTCGTTCTTCGTACCGTATACCAATCATCGCGCTCCTGTTCTCGGCGGCCTAACGTATTGGCCTCATCACACCTGAGACCAGTGAGCGGAAACAGCGCAGTTTCATCCGTGGTTAGATCAGCATCAAAATCATCTAAAATTTTTCCGAGCGGTATATAATGAGCTGTGACGACGGCTCGTTTCGGATTAATCGTAAAAGCAGACGGCCAATCGAGCGACACACTTCCAGCCGCCGCAGCTGGCCGGTTTCCGACATATTTTAATTCGGCTATGTAGAACCAATTTTCTCCGGCAACCGCCAATTCTGGGGGAAATTTATCCCGGTAAAGTTCTTTGTACATTATCGCAGTCATGCGAACAAGGTCTCTAACGCTCCTGTCGTGTTCCAGCGCCCAGCCGTTTATGCGATGTTGAGGTATCATGACTGAACTAACGCAAGAAGTTATTTAAACCTTTATTTTTGAGAATTTTAAAATTCCGTTTTTTCCAGGACGATCTCCTCGAAATCCTCGACGCCGTCCATGCCGTTTAAATCGTCCTTGGTTATTACAGGCACGCCGTCCACATTATTTTTACGGAATCTTTTGTAAACTAACACCGTGCGCTTGTTGGTCACTTCGGAAATATCATGGAGCATCGTCGCCTTTTCATGCAAGTTTCTCGTATTCTCGGAAACGTTCGCCAGTATAACTTCGCCGTGCCGCGCAGCCAGGTTGAAAATCGATTTAGAAATTCTCGTAGTATCGAAACCAAGCGTTTTTAATTTGTTGCACACGAAAGCCTCGAGACCATGAGCCCTGGCTGCGCCGCTTTCCATTGTTATCGCGTGCAAATCATTCTTAGTTATCTTGGTGCCTAACACGTTTTCTATCTTTTCCGCAATTTCCGGGCGCGTTCGCCCGCCGTTTTCGTATTCGGTTATTGATTTGCGCGAAACCCCCACGCTTCGCGAAATTGCGCCCAGTGACAAGCCTAAATATTCTCTTCGCTGCCTCATTTTTTCGCCGTCGACATAAACAACCGGCCCGCCCTTCGCCACGTAGTTTAACATCCGGTTGTTTAATATTTCGTTCAATCCTGTAAGCGACAGCGCGGGCACCCCAAATCTTTGGTAAACACAATTTTCTATCAGGCCTTTCCTTGTTTTCGCACCTACGAAAATCGGCATGGCATCTAACGATGAGGCGGCCGCTGACAGGCGAACAGCTTCGCTTTTTGTCGCAGAATCTATGTTCGTTAATATTTTAACGACCATCGAACTTTCGCCGGCCGCAACAATATCAAAAAGCCCCTTTGTTCCCGCGGTTCTGTAATCGGCATTTTCAAATTCCTCTTCTACCGAATCCACGAGGTCATGTTTCATACATTTACAATGAAACGGCGTGTTTTTAAGGTTGCAACCAATATCATTAAAGCGTGTTAGCTGGAAACATGTGCATCGTAAACTGAAGCGTACCGGAAAGCCAGAAGCACATCGATACAGTATACGATATGCTTCAGTCTATGGCGGTATGCTTCTAACTGCTGTGCATAT
>CAYZCD010000047.1:0-3995 GCA_964476825.1 uncultured archaeon | reverse complement strand
CAACCTAAGCCCATCCCGTTAGACCGCTTCGGTACCCCCGCTTTTGCTGATTAAAACATACACTTTTGGTATGTGTATGTTTCGGTCTACTGCTGGAAACAGACACATAGCAACTAGAAGCATACCGTATGGTGTATCGGTACGCTTCGGTCTACGATGTGTCTGTTCCAGTCTACCTCTACCACTGTTTAAATTTGTAGGCTTTTAATTACTTGGCATGTCCTACAGGGCTTTTTGGCGGGATTTTGCAGACGGTTTTTTGTCAGCTGCGGACAGGATTTCGGTAATGAGGTATGAACACAAAAAAATGGATCCGCGCAAATGGGAGGATTACCGCAGAACTACATCACCGGGCGTCCGGGCGATACAATCGTACACGCTCAGGGATGCGTATCTTATGGGAGACACGGGTTTCGTGCCCGACAGCGAATCGGTGAAATCTGTTAAGAATGAATTGCGGATAGAGTACGGGTTCGGAAGCGACGGGTTTTTAACAGGCCAAAGCATCGGAACTTTTGCTACTATGGCAAGTCTTGGAGTTTTACCTTTAGGATTTTTTGTTTACTCTTCGTTGGCGCGCAGAAATCAAGCCAAAAATAAAAAACATTTCGACGAACTGGCCCGTGAAATTGGGTCGATATAAAAAACTTTAACGTAATTCAGTTTCATTTATCCCGGCCATTTTATTTTCCATCCGGGCCAGGTTGAAAAACAGCTTGGAAAGAATGTTCATGTAATTCATGATTATCAAATTCACTTCTTCGTTTTTTGAAAGTTCTATTATCCTTCTTTCCGCGCGGCGGCATACCGCACGGCAAATCTGCATCAGAGCCGCGGGTTCGGAACCTCCCTGTAAAATAAATTTGTGGAGAGGAGGAAGCGAATTAACTACGTTTTCGTTGGCCGCGGTTATCCAGTCTAAACGGTCTTGGGCCAGTGTTTTAACAGCCGGATTTTTCCTTTGATCCCCTACGGAAGCTAAATCAGAACCGATGATGTACATGTCCGTTTGCAGGCCAGTTAAAATTTTATTTATCTCTTCATTTTTTGTTTTTTGTATTGCAAGGCCGATGAAAGTGTCCAATTCGTCTATGGTGCCGTAGGCTTCGACGCGTAAATCGTCCTTTCTCACGATTTTCCCCCCGAAAAGCACAGTTTCGACCGGTTTGTTCATAAAATCGCCCTAAATACAGTTAATTTTAAATACACTTCCGGCATATTTATGCCTCATGACGAACGCATTTGCTAGATACATGGAAAGGGAAATGTTGGCACTTGACTCAGAACTTCCTAGGCTACCTTCGTTCAAGCCTTACGAAATTGATGAAGCCGTTCGGCTGGGTCTCGTAGGCAGGTCGCCGGTTTCCTTGTACAGGCCTGAAGGCGATGTTTACTGGTCAAGGGATGTTTACAGCGAATTGGGCCTTGCCCTTCTTGCAGAGAAATGCGTCAGGGACAATTGCAGCGGAGAAAAATCGTCATTGGTTGGAACTGCAACCAATTTGATCAATATTGACGGGATCCCTCTGGACAGGAGAATTGCAACCGCGGCTTTGGTTTACGGGCGCGATTTGGGATTGATGGAAGAACATGACATCGGCGGAGTTTCGGTTTTCGTTCTGAGAGATGAATACAAAGGAATTGTAAGGTCGATGGAGAAAGTCTGACCGAATCAGTAGTCAGCATTTTATCTCTTCTTTCTTCAGACGACGCCATTCTATCATGTCGCCGCTGTGTAGTTGGAATTTTTCGACGGAAACGTCCGGTATTTTCCCGTTGACTATGTACTCCCAGAAATAACCGTCTTGGCCGTTTTTGATACCGTTTATTGATTCTATGTAAATCCCGCCGTCTCCCCATCCTTCGTAATTGTGCGCTTCTATTTGCAGGTTGTGGTTGGCGGCCGTGTCTAACAGTGAATGGTAAACATCCGTGGGCCTTGGGTTTTCTATGATGATACTTTGGAACGCCTTGCCCGACGGATAATTGATGTTATTTTGGTATGCCATTTGCATTACTTTTTGCTCGGGTTCTGGTATTCTGTAAGCTCGCGGTTCGATAATTTCATGTTCGGTAGTTTCTTCAGGTAATTTATTTTTAACGGATTTTTTTGCCAGCTCCTTTATTTTTTCCTGGTCTTCATCGTTTACTGTTGGATATTTTTCTTCGTCATCATCGTCTTCATCTTTGTAAACGTCTTCGTCATCGTCGCCGTAGAAAAATTTTTTTCTTCCGTTTTCGTCGTATTTTTTCTTTGCGGGTTTTTTTGTTTTTGAAATTTTTTCTTCTTCGTCCAGGCTTTCCAACAGGGTTTGCAAGGACCTTAATGAAAGAGAAATTTCCTCTTCAGCTATGTTGAAAGTCTGATCAAGAACAAATGTTTTGGCGGGTTGCATCTGTTTTTCAGCCAGCATAACATCAGAATTAACCATTCAATAAACATGGAAATGGGGATATAAAAACCCGACACACTACGGGCGGTTTTATTCGTTTTTACGATTCATGGCTTTCCTTACCCTGCCAACAGCTATTTCCATGGCGGCGTCGCGCGGTTTTATCTTTCCTTTTTTGGACGCTTCCAAAACAAGTTTCGTATTCTTCTTTATTTTCTTTTCCACCATATCGAACATGCGTGTAGGGTTTTCCCCCTTGTATTCTGCGTACGAGGATATTACACCGCCTGCGTTGGCAACAAAATCAGGAATAACTAAAATCCCGTTTTTATACATTTTTTCTTCCATGTCCGGCGTTGTCGGTATGTTTGCAGCCTCTACGACTATTTTGGATTTTAATTTGTCCACATTGCTTTTGTTTATCACATTCGGGACCGCGGAAGGTATCAATATGTCTACGTCAAGTTCGAATAATTTTTCATTCGTAATTATTGACGCGGGCTTGTAATTTATTACAGATCCCGTGTGTTTTTTTGTTTCCGATAATTTTTCCATATCCAGCCCGTTTTTGCTGTAAGCGCAGCCTTTGCTGTCGCTTACCGCCACTATTTTTGCGCCGAAAGCGTCGAGATATTCCGCAGCGAACGCGCCGACGTTTCCGTAGCCTTCTATTGCAATTGTAGTGCGTTTTATGTCCATTTTTAAATGTTCAATTGCAACCAGCGTAGAATGTGCAACTCCGAAGCCCGTCGAACCGTATTCGTGCGGTATCCCGCATTTAATCCCGGGAGCCACGCACAAAGTCGCGGGTTTTCCGGTCGCGGAACGGAAAGACCCGTTTGCGCGGACGAATTCTTCCATTTCTTTTTCCGAAGTGTTTATGTCCGGCGCAGCTATGTATTTGCTCGGACAGATGGGTTTTATCGCAGCCGCGAAAGAGCGAACAATTGATATTTTTTGTTCCAACGGGATTTTTTTCGGATCCGCAATTATTCCGGATTTGCCGCCGCCGAAAGGCAAATCGGCCAAAGAGCATTTCCATGTCATCGTTCTCGCAAGTTTCGCGACTTCTTCTATTGTAACGCTCGGCGTCATCCTTATGCCGCCTTTCGCCGGCCCCAATGCCGTGTTGTCTATGACTGTGAAGCCGTGCATGCCCGTTTTTTGGTCGAACACCTCAAGAATTTTTTCCGGCCCGAATTCGTCGAAATTAACCATAACTATCAGAGATAATAAATTTTTTTGCGTTATATAGTTTTTTTGAAATCTTTTGCGAGGCCTGTTAAATTGGCCAAATACCTGAGAGCTATTTTTGCCAATAAATCTAGGGGTAATTTTACTTTTTCGGTTTTAGCTGTTATGAAAGCGGAGAATGCGGTGAGATATTCTGTTTTTTTGCCGATTTCCATCATGAAACTTTTGAAAAGCATCCTGTTTTCCAATATATTCATTACTGTCTGATTGGTTCGGAATTCGTCATTCATTGCTGTTTCCACAGATTTTTCATACTCTTTTGTAATACTATAAGAAAAATCATTTTTTTCTTTTGTTTTTGAAATGGTGTTGGCGGCAAGTTTTCCACTAATCAACGCGTTTCCTATC
>CAYZCD010000046.1:0-4292 GCA_964476825.1 uncultured archaeon | reverse complement strand
AAGCTACCAGTTGTCGTCATCCGAAAGTCAGACTGGGACGGTAAATCTTCGTCATCGCCAACCTAGTTTTGGGGTGCGATTATTAAAAGGATGGAATAATTATGAATAACATGAAAATCACAATTTGCGGGAGCTTGAAGTTCATTGGGGAGATGAATGCCGTCAAACATGAACTGGAAAAGGCGGGCCATTCCGTGCTTGTTCCATTATCCGCCCAATTAAACCAGACCAAGGAACATTGGCAAAACGTGAAAAACGAGAACCCGGGCAGGTTTTTTTCAATCAAATCCCAGCGCATTAAAAAGCATTTTGACGAGATAAAATCCTCGGATGCGGTCGTGGTTTTGAATTATGACAAGGATGAAAAAAGAAGTTATATAGGGCCCAACACGCTGATGGAAATTGCAATAGCATTTGAACACGGCAAAAAGATTTTTATTTTGAACCGTTTGTCCGAGGACGATCCTTATTACGATGAAATTTTGTCCGTGAGTCCTTTGTTTTTGGACGGCAAATTAACGGACGTAGTTTGACGGTCCTATATTTATAATTTGAAACCCATCGATTAATTCGGATGCTAATGGCTAATTGGTTTTATTCTTTGGACAACTTGTCGAAAAGCGACCCGGAAATCGCGGAACTTATAAAAAAGGAAGTTGAGCGAGAGGAATTTGGGCTACAGATGATACCGTCGGAAAATTACGTTTCTTTTTCCGTGCTTGAGGCGTTAGGATCCGTATTAACAAACAAATATGCTGAAGGATATCCAAGAAAACGTTATTACAGCGGTTTCGAGTTCGTTGATCCGATAGAAACTATTGCGATTGAAAGGGCGAAGAAAGCTTTTGGCGTGCCACACGCCAACGTGCAGCCTTATTCGGGCAGCCCCGCCAACCTGGCGATTTATCTTGCCATATGCAATGTTGGCGACACAGTTATGGGTTTAAATTTGCCTGACGGCGGACATTTAACCCACGGATGGAAGACGAGCGTTTCCGGCATGCTTTACAAATCAATTCCTTACCATGTAAAGGAAAACGGTTACATAGACATGGATGAGGTGCGCAAACTGGCCATTGAAAACAAGCCAAAATTGATTTGGGTCGGCGCAACCGCATATGTCCGCGAGTTTGATTTTGAAGCTTTCGGAAAAATAGCCGACGAAGTTGGCGCATACCTTGTTGCTGATGTGTCCCACATAACAGGTTTGATTTTGGCCGGCGCCCACAGGAGTCCGGTTGACTATGTGCATTTGATAATGACAACGACCCATAAAACTTTGCGCGGACCGCGCGGAGCCATGATACTTGTAACGAAAAAAGGATTGACTAAAGACGTGGAATTAGCCGATAAAATTGACCGTGCCATATTTCCCGTTTTGCAGGGCGGGCCACATGAGCATCAAATTGCGGCCACAGCGGTCGCATTGGGCGAGGCTATGAAACCGGAGTTTAAGGAACACGGCAAACAGATAGTGAAAAATGCAAAGGCGCTTGCGTCATCGCTGATGGAAAACGGGTTGAAACTTGTTTCCAACGGGACTGAAAACCATTTGATCTTGATTGATTTGACGCCTTTCGGGGCCGGAAAAGGCGTTTTTGCATCCGAAGCGCTCGAAGAAGCTGGCATATTCGTAAACAAAAACACCATACCTAAGGACCAATCAACGCCGTTTTATCCTAGCGGCATCCGGTTAGGCACGCCGTCGTTAACAACGCGCGGCATGAAAGAAGCTGAAATGGTTATCATAGGAAATTGGATCGCTTCCGTGATCAAACAAATAAAAAATTATAACCTTCCCGAGAAGGAGCAGCGTGCTGAATACCTCAGAAAATTCCGCGCCGAAATAAAGACCGATCCGGTGATAGCGGATGTGAAAATCCGGGTCAAAGAACTTTGTTCAAGGTTTCCATTTTATGTCGGGCCAGGCGATTAACAATGATACAAGAATTCACAACGGAAGAGCAGGATATTTTGCGCCCATTTTTTTCGAATATGGACAGGGATATTTTTGTGATAAAAAACCTTCCCGAGGTTGTGAAGGGCGCGTTGTTTTCGCGCTATAGCCGCACAACTAAAAGCGTCCGCCGGGTTTTGCTGGATGAGTTTATCAAGAAACCGGAGATGGGATTCAGCCAAATTGTAAATTCGGTAGATTCAAAAACACAAGCGGACGCGATTAAAAAAGCCGAGGAATTTTATGATCGAGTTTTAGTTGATTACGGCGACGATTCCGTGGCGGAGTTGGGCGGCGCCCATATCGCCTGCGAAAATGTCTCCATAATAGCCACAAAAATACTCGAAGACGCAAGGATAGGGCTGTCACCACTGGAAAAATCGACAAGATACGTCTTTTTCGACCAGAAAGAAAACGATTCCTACAAGTTTTACAAAGAGCCTGCTCTGATGAATTCCAATTTCGCAGACGAGTATATGCAGATAATGAACCTGCTTTTTGACACCTACGCAAAAATGGTGGATCCGATAAAAAAATTCATGGCCGAAAGGTTTCCGAAAACCGACGATGTGTCCGATAGGGCTTACCAATCTACTATACGCGCCAAAGCCTGCGACACCATCCGCGGATTATTGCCCGCGGGAACATTAACGAACATGGGCATATACGGCAACGGGCGCGCTTTTGAATACCTTTTGATAAAAATGCGGGCTAACCAGCTTACGGAGATAAGAAGCATAGCGGACTCCATGAAAAATGAGTTGGGTACCGTAATACCGTCTTTTGTCAAGCGCGTTTCCGATAAACACGGAGACAGTTACCGAGATTATATAGCAAAAAGCCATGAAAACACAAAAAAAATCGCTTCCGCGTTCTATCATTCCGAGGACGGCGGTTCCGGGGTAACATTGATCGATTACGACAAAGATGCGGAGGTCAAGATAATATCCGCCATACTTTATCCCCATTCGCATTTGCCGGAAAGTAAAATCAGGCCGATTGTGCTTGGATTAAGCGATGAAGACAGGCAAAACATACTTCGCACCTATGTTTCCGAACGCGCCAACCGAAGACACCGGCCGGGCCGCGCGTTTGAAAACGCGTACTACAAGTTTGACATAATAGGAAATTATGGCATGTTTCGTGACCTGCACCGCCACAGGGTTTTGACCCAGGAACGCCAAACTCTCACAACAAACCACGGCTTTGATATTGCAAAAGAACTTGCGGAAAGCGGGCTGGAACCACAGTTCAGGGATGCAATGGATGCAGCCAAAAATGCGTTTGAGATTATTTCGGCGAAATTCCCCGCGGAAGCGCAATATGTTGTCCCATTAGCTTACAGGATCCGCTGGTATTTCCTGATGAATTTGAGGGAGGTTTATCACCTGTGCGAGCTTCGCAGCGTCAGGCAGGGCCATCCCGACTACCGTTTGGTTGCCCAAAAAATGTTTGAAGAGGTCAAAAAGGTTCATCCCAACCTGGCGGCTTTTGCCAATTTCCTTGATACCAATTCGTACGGCCTTGAACGCCTGGAAGCCGAGAAAAGAATAGATAAGAAAATAGAGGAATTCGAAAATCGCAGGTTTCAACGAAAACCGTAAGTTTCCATGCTTAGTTGGGAAAAATACGAGAAATTAAAAAAATATGGAAAAAGAAGCAAAAAAAATGGAAGACGGACCAAAAAAATAAAACCGTGTTATGAAAAATTAATTATCTTTTGCTCTTTTTTTTCTTCTTCTTTGTTGCCAAATTCGGTACCTCCCTTGATTTAGAAGCCTTTTACAAACAAACTTTTAGAACCGAGCAAGCAAAGCTTGCCGGCGCAGTTTTCGCTTGCGAAAACTAGCAAGTTTGATCAAAAAAGCTTTTAATAATTATTATCGTCGCTTCCATATAAAACAAGCAGTTGATTTAGAAAAAAATTAAAAAAAAATAAAAATTTCCGGGCGACAGCCCGGAAATAATATTAACTTTTATCAGCCAGATCTCATTTCTGTCACAGAATTCATCAAGAACTCCATCATTTCGTCGGTCAACGGAATCGCGACGGAGCGTTTGTAGATTTTTTCTCCGGTTTTCGAGAAAAATCCCCTTGAAATGGAAAGGAATTCGTTCTCGCCTTCCTCTGTTTTAGCTCTTTTGCGGGCTATTTCCAGGAAGTTATTCCTTCCAAAGTTCGTTTCTTTCGAACTTATTGTCTCAAATTCCACTATTCTTTCTGTCATTCAATCCCACTCCTTGTTGTGTTAGATAACAGAAACAGGCGCATCATAAACTGAAGCATACCGATATTGAGAAAATCATCGGATTTCAAAGGTTTCCGATGGAAACC
>CAYZCD010000045.1:0-4299 GCA_964476825.1 uncultured archaeon | reverse complement strand
ATTTTCTCAATATCGGTATGCTTCTAACTGTTCACGGATCCCATGTAAAATTTCCTTTTATTTTTGCTGAACCTCTCTATGGCATATCTTAACATAGTACGCGGCATTTGTTTGTAATGCTTTAATAAAAATTTCTCTTCAATTTCCTGGTTTCTTTTTCCAATCTCGCGCAGCATCCAGCCGGACGATTTGTGTATCAAATCCTGTTCATCGCGCAGAAACGTTTCAGCTATTTCCAGCGTGCTTTTGAAATCGTTCCGCCTTATGAACGCAAACGTCGAGACTATCGAAATCCTCCTTTCCCACATATTTTTCGATTTAGCCAGATCGTGGAGGATTTTTTTGTCCTTGCCGTAAATGTAATCTCCCAGAATTTTATCCGCTGACAAATCAACGAGGTCCCAGCTGTTAACGCGTGCGATATTTTCCAGATAGAAATCCACAATTTTTTTCTTTTGCGCGGGATCTGATCCATTGTATTTTCCCACCAAAATTAGCAGCGCTGTCAGCCTGTGTTCATGGGCTTCGCTGTCTAATAATTCTTTGATATTTTCGAACGAAGCGTTGAGATGTCGTTTAGCCACATTTCGCTGGGCAGGCACGGTTATTCCCAGGAAGATATCCCCTTCGCCGTATTCGCCTTTGCCGGTTTTGAAAAAACGCGAAACTAATTTCGCCTTTGATTTGTTTTTCATTTTGTTTAAATCAGTTTTAACAGGGTTCATGATGATTATTAGGTTGTATGGTAAAAGAATCAAATTTCATTTAAATCCTTTTCGAGTCAAGCTATTTCATGTCCATGAACACGGCTGGTATGCAAAATGAACTTTTTAGCACGGCAATTGCTAACGCGTCAAGTGCTAACATTAAGGCCGGTTTCGACCATCTTGCGGTTACTCTTGAAGGCGTGGAACGGCCGCTTCAGAACAAAGTTATGGTCAGGCTTTCCGGCAAGCCGGGAGAAATAAAGGTGCATGAAATTAGTGATTCTAACGTTCCTGTTGAATGGGGTGAAAATTGCGCATCGCGCGCCGCGGTTCAGGGCGTCATAACAATGGGTATGCCCGAGCTCGTGGATAATTTTGGGCTGCAGTTTGTAACTGAAACAAACATACCAAATCCCGCGGGCATGGGTTCAAGCGGCGCAAGCGCAGCCGCGGGCATGACAGCTGGTTTGGCATTGGTAAAAAAATATTTGTCGGGATTTAACCTGTCGACGGCGGAACAGATAGAAGCCGCTGTCGCAGGAGAGACTGCGAGGCATTACGACAATGTCAGCGCTTCTGTGTTGGGAGGCTTGGCGGAAAAAAGAAATTCATACCGCAACTCTCCAGTGCGAGACGAATTTGTCAAACACGACGTCCCTGAATGGTACGTATTGCTTTCCAAGCCCGTGGGCGTTACCAAAGGTTCAACAGCACAGGGCAGGGGCATTCTCACAGAAGAAGTCAAGGAAAGGTACGAAAGGGACGCGCGCATAATCGATACCAGAAACGGAATTATTTGGCGCCTGGAAGAAGGCGACCTGAGGGGTTTGGCTGCAAAACTGGCGGGATTCGAGGACCCTGTCGAATGCGTCAGGGCGGAAAACGGATTTTATGGAAGAGGGATAACCCCAAAATTCTTGGGGGGATTGTACAGGCAATTCAACGGAAAACGCATGGCTGCCTGGATGAGCGGAGCAGGGCCTTACATGCTTGTAGTCATTGGCGAGGATAGGGGAAGGGCGGAACTTGCAAAAAAAATATTTTCCCATGCGTATGAGACGCTGGGTTACAAGCCCCAATTTATCGAGGCGAAGTTAAGCAACATGGGCGCAAGAAGCGCGTAGGTGCTTGAAATTTGTAAAATCGGGCCGCAGTTTATCCGGTCTTTTTATCCGTACAATTGCAATTAAATCTGTGGTCTGATGGCTATAACACTAGTTGATCTTGCGATTCCGTCGCTGGTCGGGGCTTCGACCGGCCTGCTAATAGTTTTTTTGGTTCTCAAAAATTTTTCTCCCTCGTTTAAAATTAAAATTGCTGGCGGAGGTTTCTTGACAGCGTTGGCAGTCGCGGCGCTTTACTACGTCTCTCAGAGTATGTTAGTGGGAGTTCTTGTCGGAACCGCATGGGCTTTTGGCTGGCTGTTTGTAGTAGCCGAAAAATACTCGAAGGACATGCCAGACCGCGAACCTTTGGAAAACCCGTTTAATATGAAACCCCACGAATCAGCCGGCATGTCTGCGATGATGCTTACTATCATAGTCTTTGTTTTGGGTTCCGCTGCCAGTGTATTCGCCCATTCGTCAAACAAAATTTCAGTCATAGGATTCTCGGCACCCCCGCTTTTGGGCGCAATAAGCTTTGTAATGTGCTCTTATTTCATAACAAGATTCGATCTGGAAACCGATTCGGTTGCAAAGCAATTATATCTGAAGAAACTTATTGCCTGGTGGACCATAGGACAGACAATACTAATCTCCACAATAATAGCAATTTCATTTTTCGTAGCGGTTGCGATAGAAGCCATAGTAGCGGCTTGATGCGAATTAGCATGCTAACCGCCATTTTTAAATACCAGCGTTCAAATCTCTCTTCTGATAAGCATGGAAAAAGTGATGATACAGGCTCCGGAAGGCTACAAGAAGAAACTGATGGAATTCGCGGACAGGGAGTCGGACAAGAAAAATGAAGTCTTCATTTCCGTTGAGCCATGCTACGGAGCGTGCGATTTGCGCGACCGCGACGCGAAACAGCTTGGTTGTGATAAATTAGTCCATTACGGCCATAACGATTTCGGCGTCCGGCCTTCGATTCCTGTAGAATACGTTATTTTGCCAACAATGATAGACCCGACCCCCGTTTTGAAAGATAATTTAAGCGCGCTGGAAAATTACAAAAAAATCGGCATAGTTTCGACGGTTAATTTCCTATCGCTGATACCAAAAGTTAAACAATTTTTATCGGATAACGGCAAACAGCCTTTGGTAGGCGAGCCGGCCGGCGGAAAATGGGGGGCAAGCGCCGCAGGCCAGATATTGGGTTGCGACGTTACAGCAGCCCAGGTTATCGAAGGCGATGTAGATTGTTTTATTTACATAGGCACGGGTAAGTTCCACCCAACCGGAATGAAAACGAAAAAGCCGTTTTTCATACTTGACCTGGAAAAAAATTCGTTGGAGCGGCATGACATCGACCATGAAAAACTTGAGCGCCAGAGATATGCGCGAATAGCCATAGCGAAAATGTCAAACACATTCGGTTTGTTATTGTCCACGAAAGAAGGACAATTTTATTTGAGCGTCGCCCGCCGCGCGCGCGACATATTGCAGAAAAACGGAAAAAGGGCGTACATCCTGATAGCGGATGAATTCACCCCGGAAAAATTAATGGGGATAGACGTGGATTGTTACGTTAATTGTTCGTGCCCGCGCATGAGCGACGACACGCAGAGGTTCGGGAAGCCGATAATAACCGCCGCGGACGTAGAGGCGCTGGCAAACAAATAACATTATTTAATCAGTTAAACCAATTCTTGCTGATTGGAATGGAACCCGTTGAAGTCAACAATATATCAAAAAAATTCCGCGTAGGCGGCAAGGAATTTTACGCCCTCGATGACGTGTCCTTGCACATCAAGGACAATGAAATTTTAGGTTTGTTGGGCCCGAACGGTTCGGGAAAAACCACGTTAATAAATATCATTATAGGTTTGCTGCTGCCGGACGCCGGAAACGTAAAGCTTCTCGGAAAGGACATTGTAAAATTCCCTGGCATAACAGAAAAAGTCGGTTTAGTATCGAACGACGCCCGTTTCCATTGGGCGTTGAATGTGAAGGATATTTTTACGTTTTTCGGAATGGTTTACGGTTTGGACAAAAAAGTCCGCGAGAAACGCACGAACGAACTTGTTAATTTTTTCGGTCTGGATAAAATAATGGACAGGCGCGTCGACGGTTTATCCACGGGCGAACGGATGCGGTTATCGTTTGCCAAATCATTGCTAAATAAGCCGAAAATACTTCTGCTCGACGAACCGACATTGGGATTGGATCCAAGCATATCCATAAAACTCAGGAAGGAAATAAAACACATCAACAAAACTTTCGGAACCCCTATCCTGTTGACGAGCCATTATATGCGTGAAGTTGAACAGCTCGCGAATCGTGTTTCATTCATTTCAAAGGGAAAGATAATGGACACGAGGCGCGTCCGGGATCTCGATCTAGAGAAATATTTCATTAAAATGGTACGGGGAGGATCGAATGAAAATTAACAGGATAATCGCATTAATCTATTACGACATACTGGTTTT
>CAYZCD010000044.1:0-4609 GCA_964476825.1 uncultured archaeon | reverse complement strand
TTCGCGTTTTTGTTGCGTGTTTCAATGAAACCGTCCAATTTTTTTAATTGCGCCAGCCCTATCGCGGCGGCGATTTCAGTCATCCTGTAATTGTAACCTGGGAATTCGTACGAATAGCGTTCTTTCTGCCCGTGGTTTCTTAACAACATACAAGTTTCTGCGATGTTTTTATCGTCTGTCAATATCGCCCCACCTTCGGTTGTGGTTATGTTTTTTGTCGGGTAAAACGACAAGATCGAGATGTCGTCGTTGAAATTGCGTTTTCCATTCCATTCCGCACCTATTGATTGGGCGTTGTCGGAAATTATTTTCACGCCGTTTTCCCTGCATATCCTGTTTATTTCATCCACGTTGTACGGCTGGCCGAATAGAGAAACGGGCATGGCGATATCGATATTTTTTATTACTTTTTCCAATTGTGCGGGGTCAATGTTAAACGTTTTTGTATCCACGTCCACGAACAGTGGCGTTCCTCTGGACAATTTAACCGAAGATGCGGTGGCTCCGAATGTAAAGTCAGGGACGGCCGCATTTTTGCCTTTTCCCAATGACAGCACGCTTAGATGCAAAGCGGCGGTCCCGTTGCTTACGGCTATCGCATATTTGTAACCGCAATAACTTTTTAGCGTAGTTTCGAATTGTTCAACGAATTTGCCGTGGGCCAGCATCCCAGATTCCAGCACAGAAATAACCGCGTTTATTTCTTCTTTTCCGATTACAGGTTTCGCTAGCGGGATCATTCTATCGCCAAATTCTATTTTTGATCATAATTTTTCAACATATATAGATTGTACTCCGGAGTCGGCATGCCACCGTAAAATACAAGCCTTTGGACGGGGTTAGGATAAACGCTGTAAAGCCATTCGTAATGGTCTTCTATGGGCCTTACTGTTTTGTTAAACGATTTGAATACGGTGTAATTTTTTCCCGTCAAGAAATCCGAATACCCGAAGTTAATGTTTGCGCCTGGTATCGGCAGCATGTTTTTTGCATACGCAAGCTCCATCTCATTTTCATCTATGACATATTCAGACGTGAAAAAGACAGCGGAACTGTTCGCTTCATTTTTTTCGCCCCTGCAAATAACGCGGTCGCTTAGCAATGTTTTTATTGCGGGGCATTCGTGGCCCACCAATAAAGCGGTGTTGTCAGGCAATTCATCCGATAACCATTCGGCATAGGAAGCGTGCGGGTGCGGGAATGTGTGGAAATCCGCGGCCATGGGCACGGTTTTCAGCGCGGCGAACACCAGCGCAACCGATAAGATCAAAAAAATCCTTTTATTGTTTTTTATCGGTGATACGGCTAAAATCGGTATCATTACGAATAGCGCGTTAAAATTGGCAACCGGCACATAGTGGACTATAAACAGGCTTGGAAGTAATGCGACAAAGGATACAACGAACATTTCATAGACCGGCGACGAGTTTTTGTCCGGTTTCGCCATTCCCAGCAAGAGAAGGAAAAAAACAGGCAGAGATAATGCGTTGACGGATTCCCACGACAATAGACCGGCCGAGAACAGGAAACTTGCGAAATTTTTGCTGACCGGATAGGCCTGGTTGAAAAAAAAGAAATACGCGAATAAAACGGCGGCCGGCACCATTAACATCACATTTTTAATTATTTCAGTGTGTTTGGCGTGTTTTTTGTACAATATGTAAACGTGCGCGGGAATTAAAAAAACCGATGACAGGTAAACGAATGAATTGGCGGTTAAGGCTATCGAGGCTATGTATGACGATTTGATGTTTCCGGTTTTATAAAAGACGGTCAGGTAATACATCCACACCGACGAGAGCATTAATTGCATCGATGATATGGACGCGTTTATGGCGTTGAAAAATACCCATGGTATGATTGCATAGATGATTGTGACAGCGGTTGAGGTTTTTTTGTCGAAAATTATTTTTGAAGTTGTGTACACAAAATAAACGCTCACGGACACGAAAATCGCGGAAATGGCGTTGAGAATTAAATCCGCGTTTCCGAAAATTTGGCTTGCGAAGTACGACGCAGGATATGTGATTAAAACGTAGAGACTTGACCTGCTTAATCCCGACCCTCCGCCCCAGGGCCCGAATGCATTTGTAACAGCGCTTACCAGATTGAATTTTCCACCTTCTATCATCCCTTTGTAGGTAAAAAAATCATAAAGGTTTACGCTTTTGGAAACGAACAGCAGGAACACAACCAACGTTATTGCTGCAATAATAACGCCGTTTTTGTCCGATTTCATGATTTATATTAACCAGACCTTTTTAAGAATAGATATGTCCGAGAGAATACTTGTTACGGGCGGGGCAGGATTTATAGGATCTTTTGTCTGCGAGGAACTGTTGAAAGCCGGTAAAAACGTTATTGCGTTGGACGACTTGAGCGTCGGTAAAAGGGAATATGTCCCGAAAGGCGCAGAATTCGTCAAAGGCAGCATAATGGATAAAGGAATCGCGGATAAGTTGGTTTCCAGGTGCGATAAAATATACCACCTGGCCGTTGTTGCATTGCCGATATCGCTGAAAAACCCGGTTGCCGCGCACGACGTGAACGCGACTGGCACTGTTAACCTACTAGAAGCCGCACGGAAATACGGTAAAAGTTTTGTTTACGTTTCATCTTCGGAAGTTTACGGCAACGCGAGAGAAGAAAAAATGAAAGAAACACACCAATTGGAACCGAGGACCCCGTACGCTGCCAGTAAACTTGCAGGCGAAGTTTATGCGTTGAGTTATTACCGCACGTTCGGCTTGCCAGTGGTCGTTGTCAGGCCATTCAACTCCTTCGGACCGCACCACAGGGAAGACTCTTATTCCTGCGTGATCACGAGGTTCATTACTAACATAAACCAAAACAAACCGATCGTTATCTTTGGGGACGGTGAACAGAGCAGGGATTACACATATGTAAAGGATACGGCACGCGGAATTGTTGTTTGCGGTGAAAATGCCGCGCTTGGCGATGTGATAAATATAGGTTATGGGAAAGATATGACAATAAACGAGATAGCAAGTATCATAATAAGTTCGATGAAATCCAAGGCCAAAATAAATTATGCCGTTGAAAGACCGGGAGACGTGCGTCGATTGTGCGCAGACACTTCCAAGGCGAGGAAACTTGGTTTCGAGCCGAAATATTCTTTTTCAAGCGGATTGGAGGAGTATTTGGAATGGACAAAAAAATATTAATCACCGGCGCGGCTGGCTTCATAGGATCCGCGCTTTCCGAAAGACTTGACGCGCACGATTTAATCCTGTTAAACAAGGAAAACAACATACTCGATACAGGAATAGGTAAACTGTTCAAAGGCGCGGACGTAGTGATACATTTGGCGGCGCTGGGAAATTATGCCGCCGCGAAGCCGGAGGATTTTATGCGGGTAAATTGCGGCGGAACACTCAACGTGCTTGAAGCTTCCAAAAATGCCGGGGTTAAAAAATTCATCTTTGCGTCTACGGGACTTGTCTACGGCAATTCGAAATTGAGGTTAACGGAAGAACACCCGTTGAACCCCGTGCACCCGTACGAACAAAGCAAGGCCGCAGCAGAAGCAAAATGCCTTTCATATAATGAGTTTTTCGACACTCTGATTTTCCGCTTTTCCAATGTTTACGGAAACCGGGACGTGAAAAGTGTTGTTTACAAATTTTTGCATAATTTGGCGAGCGGAAAACAGTCCCGGATCGCGGGCGGAATGCAAAAAAGGGATTTTATACACATCGACGACGTTACCGGCCTGATAGCGAAGTGTACGGGCAAAACCGCCACAGGCACATTTAACGTGTGTTCGGGCAAGTCTTACACTATTAATGACATTTACGAAATGGCAGAAAAAATATCCGGAATAAAATTGGAACCCGGACGCGTTGCGGGCAACGATTTTAGCTATGAATTTTCCAATTTGAAGGCGCAAAAATTGCTGGATTTTTACCCTAAAATAGATTTAAATGATGGGATGGAAATGATTTGGGAGAGTTTTAAGTGATATCTATCACAGTTCCGGTTTATAACGAGGAGAATGACATAGCGAACAATTTGAAAACGCTTACGGATTTTATGGGAGGATACGAAAAAAACTATGAAATAATCGTTGTCGATGACGGGTCTTCGGACAATACCGCCGGTGTTGTAAATGAAATATCATCAAAAAACAGAAAAATACGCCTGGTAAAGCACGAGAAAAACATGGGGGTCGGCGCGGCGCTTATCACCGGATTACAAAATAGCGGCGGCGACATAATAATTTCGATAGACTCCGACCTTACTTACGGGCCCGAAAATTTTCCCATGATGATAAACGCGTTGGAAGAAAAAAACGCAGATATAGTAATAGGCACGCCATTCATGAAAAGTTATGACGAGGAAATACCTTTCTTGCGCCGGGTCTTGAGCAGGGGGGCGAATTACGTGGACAAGCTGGTTTTCGGGCTCAATTTCACCACGCCGACGTGCATATTTCGTGCATGGAGAAAAAATGCGGCCAAGGACGTCAAAATAACTTTTAACAGGTTCGAGGGGGTTTCCGAATCCGCGATTGATGCATTCCGCAAAGGTTATAAAATAATCGAAATACCCGTGAGATACAGGATGAAAGCCGGGCGCGTGTCTAAAA
>CAYZCD010000043.1:0-4656 GCA_964476825.1 uncultured archaeon | reverse complement strand
TGTCGTTGGGCGTTCGGGATCACGATCAAGATTAATATTTCCTTAAAATTCTACGGTGTGGACAAAAAAGACATCAACAGGATAATGGAAGAAATCGATTACGTCTTCCTGGTTTTTTCGCTAGCAAAGTGGCGCGTCGTGGAAATGTTTTACTTCCCACTGACCACAGTGGTAATGTGGGGCTTGTTCTCCGTTTACATGAAATCTTTCGCGATGGAAGCGGGTTTAATCGTTTTGGTGTTAAACATATTCTGGAACTTCGCTGTTGTAGCCCAAAGCAATACGAACATGCAGATCATGGACGATTCCTGGTCCGGAAGCATAAAACAGCTTTTGATATCCGGCATAAAGGAATCCGAATATATTGCGGCGCGCGTCGTATCGACTACCGCGATTTCAATCGCGCTTCTCTCTTTGTTGTTAGCGGCGTCTTATTATCTGTTTGATCTGAAAATAATTTTAGAAAATACATGGGCATCATCGCTGTTGTTTTTGTCCACGTTAATATCATCGATAGCGATGTCCATACTTATCGCCGCCTTCATCATAACCGCGGGCAAGGAGTATGGGTTTTTGTCGTGGAGCTTGTTGCAAATATTTATCCTGTTGTCTGCGCCTTTCTATCCTATCTCTGTGTTCCCGCAATGGATGCAAAGCATTGCGGCTGTGATGCCTTACACTGCGGTTTTTCAGGGCGCGCGCGCCCTAGTTTCAACGGGTTTCGTTGGCAATAGCATGTTAGTCGAAGGTTTGTTAATATCGTCCGTTTACTTGGCTTTATCATTGCCGGTTTATTTTTACGCGTTCAAGCGCGCAAGAAAAACAGGTTATCTGGTTAAATTTGGTTCGTAAAACTAGGCGGCTTTTTTAACGCTCGTTGCATAAGCCGCGGTTTTGGTTCTTGAGCCGTCTCCATTGAGGTTCTTCGGAATCCTGTAAATGAAAAAATACATCGGGTCGGTTTTTACCTGGGGCTGGCAGTCGATGATCAAAAGCCTTCCCATAGGCAATTTATCGTTGGTACGATAAACGCATTGCTCGGGAAAATCCCTTTTTGTCATAGCTCTTACGGCCCCAACGGCTTCCGGTTTGGTGATCTGGAAATTTTTTGCGAGATAACTTTCAGCCACGGCATCCGCGCCCACGTAATTCGGCCCGGTGTCTTGCATTATCAGGTCGTCGCCGTAAACTCTTTGCCACCTGGTTAGGGCGCCTTCGAGCCTCTTAATGCTTCTTTCGATGGTTAGTTGTGAAGAGAAGTCCGGGTTTAAGTTTTCATACAATTCCTTGAGCGCAAGCGCTGCTTCCATCATGTGTTTTTCGGTCTCGTCAAACATCACGGCCGATGTCGGCGAACTTATGTTGAATATTCCATCATCGCCCGGCTTGCGCCCGTATTTATCTTTTTCAGCCCCATTTCGTTCAGTTCCGTTTGCCACGTCGCCAACAACCCCGAACAATTCACCAGGCACGCCCGGGTTGGAAGCTAACCCGGTTAGCACCGCGACCGCAATTTCTCTGGAACTTTTATCATCATTAGTCATCCGATAACCTGTAATATCCATTTTAAAGAAAGCTTTATAAGCCTGACAGTTAAAATAAGTCCTTGATGTTATGAAGCTGAACGTTATTGAAAATTCTGATAAAAAGGCGAATATAGAACTTGCGGGCGAAAGCGAGACCTTGGTTAACTTGTTAAGGAAAAAATTGTGGGAATCCGGGGCCGACCAGGCTGCGTTTATGCGCGAACATCCTTATTTGGCCATGCCAAAAATCATAGTTTACGGCAAAAATCCTGTTAAATTGTTGGACACAGCCGCACAAAAAATAGTGGAGCAGGCCAAAGAATTCCAGGCCGAATTCAAGCGCGCATTGAACAAGTAATTTAATGCCTTATTTAGTTTTATTTTTTGGAAATTCATCCGGAATTAATTGAAGTATTTATTATCGGTGCGCGGTATTAATAGGAAAGATATACGGCACACGTTTTGTGCAGTTAAAGGCGTATCTTATGGCTGAGCGTAAGAAAAAATCCGTGAACATTTTGCAGGATATTGCTGAGACAATCGCTTACGCAGCGTTCGGCGTATTCATCGCAATCCTGATTTACCACGCGTTGATTTTCATTTTGGGAACGAATAGGCCGGTCATAGACGTGGTCTCTCAGTCCATGTCTCCGAACATAAATGTAGGTGACCTTGTGATCGTAAAACACGAAGATACGGGCAAACTGAAAATCGGCGATGTCATAGTTTTCGATACATTATCCGAATCGTTGCCTGTGATACACAGGCTGTACAAGATCAATGACGACGGGACATTCCAAACTTTAGGCGACAATAACAACGGAATACAGCACGAGTGGGAAAAACAGATATATTCAAAGGATATTGTGGGCAAAGCCGTATTAGTAATACCTTATGTGGGCTGGATAAAGATAGTAATTTGCAATTCCGTCCCTTCGGTATGCAAAATACTTTCTCCCGCGGTTTACAGATGACGTTGGCTTTAACTAACCAACATAAATACCTGCTAATAGAAAACAAATGGAGAGAGATAAAATGGAATTTTGCCAGAAATGTTCAAGCATGATGATGCCGCAGAAGAAAGGCGAAAAGGCTTTTTTGATCTGCAGAAGCTGCGGCATAAAGAAACAGTTTGTGAAAAAATCTTTCAAAATTTCCGAGCACATAAGCCACGAAGAACCTGAAGTTGTGGTCGTTGAGAAAGAGTTTCAAAGTCTTCCGAAAACAGCGGTCACGTGCCCGAAATGCGCGCACACCGAGGCGCTGTGGTGGCTCCAGCAAACAAGGAGCGGCGACGAGGCGCCCACATTATTTTTCCGCTGCACAAACCCGAAATGCAAGCATTCATGGAGACAGTACAGTTAACTATACGTCCAAATCAGCAATCATCTCAGAAAATAATTTTTGTTTGTCGCTTTCTGGGAATTCCATATCTGTCATGCGACCGGTGTCTTCGCCTGTTCTACTAATCTGGCGCGCATAATGTTTGAAAAAACGAATATCCCGTTCGGCATATGCTACCAATTCCGCCGGCTCGACGAGTTCTCCTTTCAATCTTCTGATAACCAACTCGTCCTTTGGTGGTATTGAATAATCCGATAATAAAACCATTTCGGAATCATATCCCACCCTTTTCAATTCAAGTGTTATGAATGGTGCATGTCGCGCCCCGATTAAAATGTGAACATCGGTTGCAGAAGATTTCGCCACTTTGCCTATTCGTTGAGAATCCGATACATTTCTATTTGTTTCTATCGACACCATTTTGTCGTAGAGTGCTAATATTTTTCCGACATCCGGCGAATCGGAAGTCACTTCATAATAAAAATCGTCGTCTGTTTCACCGGCTTTTAGAAAAAGTCCGGGAACTTCAAATGGAAAAACCTGGAATTCTGGATATAACCCTCTAAGTTTACGCATACCGGTGAATTGCGCCCGTTCCCTTTCTTTTATTTGAGCAAACGCGGAATCGGTAAAATTCGTTTCAAATCTTACACGGAACCTATTCATCAATTCATTGTAGCTTAGCCTACCAGCAACGTATTCTCCTATTAAACCGTCGCTCGTGGAAGGGTATTCCACCCCAAGGCGTCTGCAGGAAGATTTAACAAGGTGGTCTGTTACTGCTTCGTATGAATCCTTATCGTGTGAGGATGCGATTGTCCAGATTTTCATAGAATCAAAATACTTCTCAAAAGTTAGCTTTAAATTGGGATTAACTGCACTCCATCGTAACCCGTAACTTATTATCGACGCGTTCCGTGGAAATTATCGAACAGCCTTTGAGAGATTGGTTTTGCACAGTTTCAGTTGTTTGCGTCTCCGGTATATCGGCCCACTTGAATAATTTAACTTGTTCGCGCTTCGCATCGACGACGGCGACGCCGCGCAAGACCATGGCCTCGGCGTCGCCCGAGTAAACCGGGACGACGTAGAAATAACCGTCCTTTATTTTCTTAAACAGCGGTTGTAAAGGATACCAGTTTTTGTATATGCTCACTTCGCCGCGCACGTCGTCTAATGCGCGTTCAGGCCCTATCAATTCAAGCTTGCGCGGGTCGTATATGGTCATATTGCCGAAATTTCTCCCGGAAGATTCTATTTCAATGAAATGGGTTATCGATTTCCTGTCTATGCCTTCCGGTTCCAGCTGTATTAGCGCATAATTCCTGTTTTTTTCTTTGTCATACTGGAAATACAAATTCTGCGCCATCTCGAACACGTTCTCGTGCTGGAAGTAGTAATTTATGAAATTATCCCAGTATTTGTATTTCGCCCACACGTAAACCCGCATCTCATTGTAGTTCTCGTCGATGAGTATCTGGTTATTTAGCCACGTTGGGATGCTGCCGGTTCGTATTTTTTCGGTTGAGTAAAAATTCACGGCCCCGTCGTTTTCTATCGTAACGACGCCAACTTGTTCGGTATAGAAATTAACCAGGAAAATTGTCGGCAAATTGATTTTCACAGGCTTTATCCAAACCGGGCCTTTTTCGTTATGGGCCAGTATGGGATCCCCAAAATCGAAGAACGGGTATTTCAGCCACGTTAAAACACCGACATCGCGTATCTTGCCTTTCCATGCCTGGTAAATTAATTCCGGCAGCGAGTGGCGCTCTTCTGAATATTC
>CAYZCD010000042.1:4707-5051 GCA_964476825.1 uncultured archaeon | reverse complement strand
TTGGCGTACGGCGGAGAACTGCCGCCGGATTCCGTAGCGACGTTGTACAGGTTCGCTAACCGTGTCCCGTTAATGTACCAGGCGGGCGACTGCGCGCTGGCAAAGGCTGTCAGCGAAATTGAATGGCGGCGCTACGGTTTGGAGCAGGCTTCCGGCGCATCATTACCGACTGGCCCGATTGCTATATTTGTCCACATAGTGTCTGTCTGGGTTCCGTTCACGTCGGAATCGAAAGAGGCCATCGCTTCCTATCCGGAAATAATCAAGGAAGTGAAACTGGCGCTGCAGGATGCTGGAAGGAAATTAAGCATTTACGTGAACAAGAAGAGAAAAGCCGGCGAGGC
>CAYZCD010000042.1:0-4697 GCA_964476825.1 uncultured archaeon | reverse complement strand
CAGGCATATAAGGGCAGCTGAGCGTAGAGAAAAAATAAGCCTGTTTGAAAAATACATACCGGAAGTGGCTGATGCGATTTCAAGACTAAGCGGCGCAGACAAGCATAAAATTGCCTCAAAGCTTGAAAATATGTTAAAGAAGGGGAAAATCGTAATAGAGGATACGGGAGAAGAGGAAGTGGACGTTAAGCAAAAAGAGGATGAATAAAAAATGGCAGGCGAAGCGGTTAAAAAACTCGACAATCTGGGAAAGAAACTAGTCAAGGACATAGAAGATGATAAAAATCCGTCAATGACAATACCTTTGCGGGCGCTGTCCAATGTCGTTTTCGACCGCCAGGACAAAACCCTGAGAATAGGCGACAAGACTTTTGTAAGATCCTTTTTCAACGTGGCGCACGCTAGGAGATTCTTACAAACCGTGGAAGTCGGCGCGATAAGCAAAGACCTGTTGAATAACAACAAGCACGCCTCGCTGAGAGACGTGTTCTATATGGCTAAACGTACAATCCCGAACACGAAGATAAACGTTGTCGATGAACAACAGGAATCGGACAACGCTGTTGAGGACCTGGAGATGATAACCGGATCCTGGCGCGAGCAATTGCACATTAATGCGAACAAGCTCGGCGCTGTCGCAGGAAACGTAATTGTAGAAGACGCCGGGGACACGATTGACTGGTCTAAACTCGGATCAGGAGGCTGGTCGATACCTTCGAACATAGAGGAGTTGAAATTCAAGAAAGTCGATGCGAAATATGTCATCTACATGGAAAAGGCCGCTGTTTGGGAACGGTTAAACGAGGACAAGGTCTGGAAAAAATTAAATTGCATAATAATATCGTCGCAGGGGCAGGCCACACGAGGCATCAGGAGAATGCTGCAAATACTCTCGACACAGCATAAATTGCCCATTTACGTGCTTACAGATTTTGATCCGTGGGGAATTTACATATACTCAGTTCTAAAGTTCGGTTCCATCAACCTTGCCCACATATCAGACAGGCTGTCAATTCCCAATGCAAAATTCCTGGGTATCACGGCGGACGACATAGAAAAATACGACCTTAAAAAACATTTCATTAATTTCAAGGACGTCGATTTTTCTCGGCTGGAACAAATAGGTTCTTACGACTGGTTCAAGAACAACAAGGACTGGCAGAGGCAATTTAAAATGATGAAAGACTGGAAAGCAAAGGCTGAAATACAGGCTTTGTCGGCCAGAGGCATATCATTCATCTCGGACAAATATCTGCCGGAAAAGATAAAGAACGAAGACTGGTTGGATTAGCAAAAACTCATTCCAACCCGCCGATTAGTTTGATAAATACCGGCACCAAAATAAATGATACCAATATGACCACCGCCATCATAAAAATGGTGTTTGAGTTTGTTTCTGTCCGGCTACGCACCACAAAAAATTCGAACGTGGCGTTTCCTTCCACACCGGCGCGGGCCGCGCTGAAACTTATTTTGTAATTGCCTCCTTCGGGAAAGGTGTGCATGAACAGTGCTACGCTGTCTTTTTTTGCATTGAAGGAAGTCGGGAGAAACAGAGGTGTGTCCGATTTTGATATGGTTACACGCAACTTGTCCGGTGTTATCAGTTGCCCGGTCGACGAGTTAAACACGGACAGCGTCATCAAGGCCTCGTCCAATGATTTTGGCTCAGGATTCACCATTCCGAATTTGAACAGGAAACCGTTGGATTCTTTTGTGTATTCCGCGCCGGAATCTGCGGATGCGTAGCCGACCAATAAAAGAAACACGACCGCAGTGACCGGTATTCTCATAATACCCATATTAACACGGATACGGTTATTTTATTAAATAAAGATAATTAATAACGGACAAATTCCATGAAACGCGTAACCCACTACGGACATCTTAGCATAAAATTTCTGGACGTCATGTTTGGCGCCGTGATAGCCTTAGGTTTTAACGAATGGTTCCGCGTTCCGGAACACACCTACCAAAGCCTGCTTACGCCGACCGTGGAGTTGGGAATGTTCATCTTCTCTTTCATGGTCCTGATAGATGTGTGGATAAAATACGACCCGACGGTGCGGCAATTCCCGACCAAACACCCCCACATGCTTATTGTAGACCTGTTGCTTGTCCTGACCATGTTTTTCCTTGTTCACAGCAGCATATTCGACTTCAAAAATTTCATGGGCACAATTGTCATCCTGAGATCGCTGCAGGCCGTATTATCCCAAAGAGTTCTCATGGAATACAAGCTTGTGAAAACGCAACTGACATATTTCAAATATGAGAGGAACGCCGGCGTGGCGGAAACGCTCGCGTTCATGGTGTTTTTCCTGGCTGCGGACAAACTACAGTCCATTTATCTTACCATGGGCTTCGCCGTGGTTTTATGGGCGGGTTTCAGAATGCTCGACATGAAACGGATAAATGATGTAGTTAAACTCGACGACTGAGCAAGTGAAAACCTATTTAACTTTACTGCGAACAAACAATTTCTAGTGTTGCCCCGGTAGCTCAGTAGGTTTCTAGACACACCAAATGTGTTAGTCTATAAAGAGCGCATGGCTGTTAACTACTAACGTCGAAAAATGACGTTCGGTTGGCTGCGACCATGAGGTACTGTTACCGGATTACCGGCAAACGGGCATAACGGTTGTTCGAGTCAACCCTGGGGCGCACTTATTTTTTTATTTTACCAATATGTTGTAGATTTGAACACTTCTTCCTAAAAACAATTTCATTTTCATAGAAAAGGCCGGGTTTGATCAATCCGTCCAGCATATTATTTCGGTCGCTTGTTGTGGTGAAAGGTGGGCTGAAACCAAATTTTTTGAAGACTCTGTATTTTGTTATATGCTTTGGATTGTGAGAACCTATCAAATGATACCATCGATCAACGTTTTTCTTCCCGTTTAGAAAAATCCAGTGCGGTGCTTCCGGAACACCCCTCTTATCCACTCTGAATACATCATATTTCGTATACACTCCAAAGCCCAACTTTTTCAACAATTTTTCCAGAGTCTTAACCAGTTTTTTACTGGCAAAATGTGTGCCTATTACAGGATAGTCGTGAACCATATTGTCCTTTCTTTTCATGGAAACGGCAAAATCCGTATCTATTATCCCCCTTATACAGGAAACGATATTTTCCTTGCTCGATTTTTTAATGGGCTCCGGTATATCAACCTTATCGGCCTTTCTTCCAGAAATTATTCCTTGAGACTGGTAAAAATTAGCAAGCCCTTTGGAATAAGTGTAAATAACCAGTGTGTTATTATCGGCTATTCTTTGTTTAAAATTGATGCCGTACAGCTTTTTTCTCAACGGGATCAGAAAATTCTGATAATATTCCATATCGTTTATAGCGTCCCCGAAACAAGAAATTGCATAGTTTCCCTTCCCTACATATAAATTTCCATCTCCGATATGTATGCCTAGATCTTCACATAGTTCCCGTGTCAGTTTTTTGGGTGCTTCAAACACGTTGTTAGTTGTTATCGCTTTATAAAATCATAGTATGTGTGTGGGGTTCCGATATGTTCCCACTTGCGATATTTAAGCCGTCTTAATACGAAATAATTTTATGAAAGGCCTCTATGACGATCTTGTTGCCGCAGCAATAGATGCAATGAAGAACGCGTATTGCGAAGAAAAATCTACGCGGTTCGGTTCGGCTGTTCTCACGGAAAGCGGCGCGATTTACAGCTCCGGTCAATATTTTTCAGACACTTACACGCTGACATTGCACGCGGAACAGGCTGCTTTAGCGCATGCGTCGGCGCATGGCGAACACGGGATTGTTGCGATTGCGTGCGTTTCGACGGAAGACCCGAACAAAAAGAAGTATTGCCACCCATGCGGGATATGCAAACAACTGATCTATGAAAGCTGCCGCAGATCTGGTACGACTATAAAAGTTGTTATGGCAAACGGGAAAGGTGAATATGAAATAAAAGACATAGCCGAACTGGTCAGCCATCCGTGGCCTTACTGAAAATTGACCGCGGCCTTAATAAAACCGTAAATAAATTATTTTTTATGATGCTCGGAAAAGTCAAAGACAAATACGGAACTCCAATCCTATTAAGGACTCCTTCCATGAAGGATTTGGATGCGCTGGTAGGTTATATGAATTCACTGGTGGATGAGAATGCTGACATACTCCTGGGCAAAAGGATTTCCGTTAAAGATGAAAAGCAATGGCTCACGGATATTATGAAAAGGACAAAAAAAGGCACGTATCTTTACATCGTCGCCGAACGGGATGGAGAGATAGCCGGGACCGCAAATTTTGCCAGAGGAATTCACAGGCAATCGCATGTGGCTGGTTTCGGTGTTTCTGTAAACAAGAAATTCAGGAAGCTCGGAATGGGAAGCCTGCTTGCCAAAGAAATATTTAAACGTGCCAGAAGAAAAGGTGTGCGTATCATAACACTCGGTGTGCTTCCCAGAAACAAAATCGCCATAAAAATGTACAGAAAAATGGGTTTCAAGAAATACGGATTGTTGCCGCGGTCGGTTGGCATGGGACGCGGATATACGGATGAAATTCTCATGTATAAGAGTCTCTGTTAACTAGAAGCAGATATATCGTAAACTGAAGCAGGTTTAGGTTGAAGCATACCTTGGGTATGCTTCCGTTTAACTCTTGCCTCTAGCTGCAAGGCCTCTGCTTCCGTCTGAAAAACCGAACTAATTTAAAGCGCTTT
>CAYZCD010000041.1:0-7040 GCA_964476825.1 uncultured archaeon | reverse complement strand
GAAAATAAACCTACGAGACGATTAACAACTAAAAACGAATGGGATGTTTTATCCCATTCGTTAATGACCGAAAAATCAATAGGCCTGATTGAAAAAGAAAATAAGCTCGTGTTCATAGTCAACCTTAAATCGACTAAACCGGACATAAAAGGCGCAGTGGAAAAGGCGTTTGGCGTCAGCGTTGACAGCGTAACGACGTCGATAACCAGGAAAGGCCAGAAAAAGGCTTTTGTAAAAATATCACAGGGCCATTCTGCGTCAGAAATAGCGACCAAATTGGGACTGTTATAGGTGTTGTAAATGGGAAAGCGACAAATCGTGAGGGCGAGAGGAAAAGGTTCAATGAGTTACACAGCCCCATCTCACAATTGGGCCGGTGTCGTCGAGTATCCACAAATTGAAGATTCACAAAATTTATCACAAGCTGTTGTCATGGAATTGATACACGATCCCGGACGAAATGCGCCGCTGGCGAAAGTTAAATTCAATGACGGGGAGGAAATGCTTGTAATTGCGCCCGAAGGTATCCAAGTCGGCAACACAATATCCTGCGGAATAACCGCTCCTGTAGTTGCAGGCAACGTTTTAACATTGTCTGAAATACCGGAAAGGACGCTGATTTACGGCATAGAATCAAAACCAGGCTCCGGACCGAAATTTTGCAGGTCTTCGGGCTCATTCGGCATAATTGCTGCGCATGATGCGGGAAAAGTTTTTGTACAAATGCCATCGGGCGAGATTAAAGAATTTAAGCCGTTGTGCAGGGCAACAATAGGCGTGCCAGCAGGCGGCGGACGCAAGGACAAACCGTTTGTAAAAGGCGGTTCTAAACTTTATCTGATGCGCGCCCGCGGCAAATTATTCCCGCGCTCGAAAGGTGTTGTGATGAATGCAACCGACCACCCGTTCGGCGGTAAAACAAGGCCTGGCCACGCGAAAACCATTTCACGCAACGCTCCTCCGGGACAGAAGATCGGTTATATAGCTGCTAGAAGAACAGGAAGGAAGAAGTGATAAAATGGCAAAGAAATTTTTATTCCGCGGTAAAACTTTAGAAGAGTTGCAAGGCATGTCCCTGGAAAACTTTTCAAATTTGCTTAAATCGCGGGCCAGGCGCGCGTTGAAACGGGGCCTTACGGAACAGGAAAAAATTTTGCTAGAAAATGTTCACAGGGAACCGGGAAAATTCCACAAAACACATTGCAGGGAAATGGTCATATTGCCTGAAATGGTGGGCAAAAAATTCGGCGTGCACAACGGGAAAGAATTTTTCTCGATAATTATAACCGAAGAAATGCTGGGCCACAGGCTTGGTGAATTTTCACACAGCACGAAAGAAGTAAAACATTCAGCTCCTGGAATAGGTGCAACCAAATCCAGCAAATACATACCTTTGAAGTGATAGTCATGGCAGGTGCAAAATACTCAATGGAAATGGATCCTAAAAAATCCGCAAAAGCTTATGGAAGAGCTTTGCGGATATCAACAAAACATGCAATGGAAATATGCCATACTATAGACGGCAAAAATTTGCAAAAATCAAAGGCGATGCTCCAAAATGTCGCTTCGCGCCAGACTTCTTTGGACGGTAAATTTTATACCAACGCAACCAAAGAAATGATAAACTTGCTGGAAAGCGCAGAAGCAAATGCAAAAGCAAAAGGGCTTGACGTCAATAAAATGATCGTGAAGGCAAATGCAACGAAAGGTTTCGCATTTACCAGGCCCAGATCAAGAAGAAAATTAGCAGGCCAGACGGGAAGGATGACAAACGTGCAGATAATGTTGAGGTTGGCGTAAATGTCTAAGGAAATGAAATTTGTCCAGGAAGGCATAAAATCGGTATTCATAGAGGAATATCTTAAAAGCCAGTTCCTGCGTGCAGACTATTCACATATTGAAGTAAGCAAAACCCCGCTGGGAACCAGGATAATAATATACGCCAACAGACCCGGCATAGTGATAGGACGCGGGGGAGAAAAAATAAAAGCGATCACCGAATATTTACGCGAACATTTCAAGCTTGATAATCCGCAACTTGATGTGAAAGAAGTTGATAATCCTGACCAAGATGCTCAAATCATAGCAAGGCAAATTGCATCTTCATTGGAACGCGGTTTAAATTACAAGAGAGTCGCCAACATGACAATAAAAAGGGTCATGGACTCCGGCGCGGTGGGGATACAAATCCGCGTATCAGGAAAACTTGGCGGTGAAAAATCCAGAACGGACAAATTCATGCAGGGTTATTTGCAACACTCCGGCGAAACGGCTGACAGACTGGTTTCAAAAGGTAAAGCGGAGGCCCTGTTAAAACCGGGAAAAGTCGGCATCCAAGTCAAAATAATGACTATTAACATAGAACAGGAGATGAAAATTCAAAAGGAGAAAGAAAAAACCGCGGATCAAGCGGACAAAAAAGAGTGATATTGATGGCTGTAATAAAAATCAAAGATGTTCGTGCGATGAAAACTGAAGAACGTTCAAAGACCTTGGGCGAGTTTCGCTTAGAACTGGCGAAATTAAAAGGCAGTTCGGCCGTCGGAGCGAGTATAAAACAGCCTGGAAAAGTAAAAGAACTGCACAAAGCGATTGCACGCATACTTACAGTAAATAACGAGGAAAAAATGAAAATTAAGAAAAAGGGGGGAAAAGAAGCATAGATGGCAGACACTTGCCCCAACTGCGGGTTACCGAGAGAGTTGTGCGTTTGCGTCGCGATGGGTATCAAAGACCAGCAAATACTGGTGTACCTTGACAAAAGAAGCTACGGGAAAAACGTGACGATCATAGAAGGCGTAGATGAAAAAAACGCCAAGGATCTTACGAAAACCCTGAAATCGAAACTCGCCTGCGGCGGAACTTACAAGGATGGGCGAATAGAATTGCAGGGGGACCATAAAAACAGGGTTAAACCGATGCTTATCAAGTATGGGTTTAAAGAGTCCCAATTGCAGGTGAAGTGATGATCGGTAATTCGAATCTCGTACGCCACGAATTGATCGGGCTGGAATGCGAGGCACATTCGAAAAAAAGAGACACTGTAATAACCGGAAAAATAATCGACGAAACTAGAAACACACTGTTGATGGCCACAAAAACGGGGAAAAAAACGGTGGTCAAAAACGAGTATAATTTCGTGTTCCGGTTGCCGGAAAACAGTGTAAAAGTAAATGGAACGGCTTTGATAGGCCGGTCAAAAGAAAGGGTAAAGAAAAAAATAGACAAATGGTGATGGTATGAAGACTAAACAAAATATCGGCGTGGATGCAAAACCGCCAGCGAAAACGTGCAATGATGAAAAATGCTGCTGGCACGGTTCGTTACCTGTACGCGGACGTGTATTTGAGGGTAAAGTCATCTCGGACAAAGCGTCCAAAACAGTTGTAGTTAAATGGGGTTATAACAAACTCATAACCAAATACCAGCGGTATGAACGAAGGAATACAACCTTAAGGGCGTACAACCCGGAATGTATCGCAGCAAAAACCGGCGATACAGTAAAAATTGCGGAATGCAGGCCTTTAAGCAAGACGAAATCGTTCATAGTTATTGAGAAATTAGAGGGATCAAAATGAAGGCCATATCATCGTCCGCATCACGCGGAATAAACGTGGATTCGATAATAAACTGCGCCGACAATTCCGGCGGGAAAACGCTGAATGTAATTGCTGTAAAAGTTTATAAAAGCACGAAACGCAAAAAGCCCGCCGCCGCGATAGGCGACCTGATAATGTGTTCGGTAGTCAAAGGCGACGTTAAAAAAAGGCATGAGATGTCCTTGGCTGTCATAATCAGGCAAAGAAAAGAATACAGGCGCGCCAACGGGATGAGGATAAAATTTGATGACAATGCCGCAGTCCTTGTCAATGACAGAGGCGAACCGGTCGGGACTGAGATAAAAGGCCCGGTCGCAAAAGAAGCCGTAGAACGCTTTTCTGCAATAGGAAAAATAGCTTCGCAAATTGTTTGAGATGGTATGAATGAAAACTAAAAATTCCAAAATCCAAAGAAAAATGTCACTTAATGCGCCGATCCACAAAAGGAAAAAACTGGTGAATGTCGCATTAAGCAAAGACCTGCGCGTTCAATTAAAACGAAGGTCGTTGGGCATCCGCAAAGGCGACCAGGTGCAGATAATCAAAGGAAAATTCAATGGTACCCAGGGAACGGTCACTGATGTGAACCTTAAAAAGATGAAGATTTACGTTGATAACGCAAGCATAAAAAAGAAAAACGGCTCCCAGGTGCAAGTCCCTGTTTCGACTTCAAAGTTGAGAATAACAAAATTAATTACAGCTGATAAAAGCAGGCAGAAACTTATGGAAAACGCAGGTAAAAAGGTGTAATCATGAAATTAAAGAGACAACTGTCCCCAAAATTTTGGAAAATAGAAACCAAGACGAAAACGTTTACAACCAGCCCCAGTGCCGGACCGCATCCTGCATTTTCGTCCATTCCGATGAGAATAATTATCAGGGACATATTGGGCATTGCAGAAAGCGCTTCCGAAGTACGTACCATACTTAATTCCGGGAAGGTGCAAATAGACGGAGTCGTCAGGAAGGACTCCGGTTTTCCAATTGGTCTGATGGATGTGATCCATTTGGCAGATGCAGAAAAATATTACCGTGTCATGCCTTCCAGCAAGGGGCTTGTAATCAAAGAAATGACAAAAGATTACGACAAGAAAATGTTGAAAATAAAAAGCAAAAATATCCTGAAAGGCAACAAGATACAGCTGGGTTTCCATGACGGCACAAATGCCATAACGACCAAATCCGATTACAAACCGAACGATGTTGTTGTTGTTAAACTGCCCTCAAAAGAAATAACTTCGCATATCCCGCTCGAAAAAGGCGTCACATTACTTGTAACGGGCGGTAAAAACATGGGAAAAACTGCCAAATTAAAACAAATAGAAAAAATCAGCGGTTCGCGCGCGGATGAACTGATAATTGAAACTAATGACGGGGATTATAAGACCCAGATTAAATTCGTTTTTCCCATAGGCAAAGAAAAACCGGTGATAGATTTAGGTGAATAAAATGAACCCTATGCTTGACATTTCGATAGACAAAATCACTTTGAACATGGGAGCCGGCGGACCGGGCGAAAAACTGGAAAAATCCAAAAAATTGCTGGAAAAAGTCAGCGGCGAAAAAAGCGTTATAACAACGGCGCACAAAAGATCCACGTTCGGAGTTGCGAAAGGCAGGCAGATAGGCGTAAAAATAATCGTACGCGGTGAAAAAGCAATGGAACTTTTGAAAAGGGTGCTCGAAGCATCCGAAAATAAGATAAAAAAATCACAATTTGATGACCACGGCAATTTTTCCATTGGGGTCCATGAATACATAGATGTGCCCGGGATGAAATACGACCCTACAATAGGTATAATGGGATTCGATGTTGCAGTTACATTAAAACGGGCAGGTTACAGAATTTCAAAAAGAAGGATAAAACCCTCAAAGATCGGCAAAGGGCACGTTATCACAAAAGACCAGGCAATGACCTGGATAAAAGAATCTATGGGGACTGAGGTAATATGAAACCTGGAAAAAGAGAAAAAAAATTCGGCCCAGGTTCGCGCACATGCAGGAGATGCGGCAGATATGGGGCAATAATACGAAAATATGGGTTAAACTACTGCCGCCAATGTTTCCGTGAAGTGGCGAAAAGCGTCGGTTTCAGGAAATATAACTAGGTGAAAATCATGGGACAAGATTTACTAAATGAGGCTTTGACCGTTATAAGGAATGCGGAAGCGTCCGGAAAAAGTGAATGTGTAGTACCGGCTTCCAAATTGATCAAAGACGTCCTGCTGGTAATGCAAAAGGACGGCTACATAGGCAACTTCGAATCGATTGATAGCGGCAAATCCGTCAAATTCAAAGTCGAATTGATAATGAAATTGAACAATTGCGGTGCAATATCCCCAAAGTTTTCGATAGGCGTCAAAGAAATGGAAAAACATGAAATAATACACCTGCCTGCCAAGGATTTCGGCATATTGGTATTGTCCACGAATAAGGGGATTATGGACCACAAAGAAGCCAGGTCAAAGAAGATCGGCGGAAAATTGATCTCATTTGCATATTAGGTGAATAAAATGACAGTTTTACAAATTCCGAAGGATGTAAACATAGACGTTAATGGCAACGAAATAACGGTAAAGGGCAAGCTTGGAACCATAAAGAAAAATATCGCCATGGGAAGCGTCGAAGTAAAGAAGGAAGATTCAAAAATAACGATTAATCCGAAAACTGCAAGACGAAATTCCAAGGCCATGGCCGGCACGGTATCATCTCACATAGATAACATGTTTATCGGAGTTACGAAAGGCTGGACTTATGTCCTGAAAATTTTATATTTGCATTTTCCGATGACGGTTAAAACCGATAAAAACAAGGTTATAATAAATAATTTCCTCGGAGAAAGAACGCCGCGCACAGCGGATATTATCGGGGAATCCAAAGTTGAAGTAAAAGGCGACCAGATCATTGTTACCGGAGCCGATATAGAAAACGTCAGCCGCACCGCTTCAAACATTGAACGTGCGACGCGAATAAAATCTTACGACCGAAGAGTATTCCAGGATGGAATTTTCATAACGTCGAAGGGCGATTGATGGTATATGAGCAAAAGATTCAGAAGGCAGGAAAAATACGCGGAAAAGAGGGTAAAGAATAAAACCTGGAGAAAGCCGCGCGGCATAAATTCAAAGATGAGAATGCGTGAAGGCGGCAAGCCGAACGCCGTCCGCATAGGGTACGGCTCGTCGTCATTGAGAAAAGGTTTCCACCCTTCCGGGTTTAAAGAGATCTTAATAAACAATGAGAAGCAGTTGGCGCTCGTAATAAATTTAAAAGCTGAGAAAACCGCAGTGCGCATCGGATCAACCGTGGGCGGAAAGAAACGTGCCGTCATATTAAAAATGGCCGACGATGCCAAGATAAAAATATTGAACAGGTGAAATTCATGAATACTAGCATACAGAGAAGGATTGCGTCCAAACTTTTGAAATGCGGAGAAAACAG
>CAYZCD010000040.1:0-7257 GCA_964476825.1 uncultured archaeon | reverse complement strand
ATAGACATGATGACCGCCGGAACCGCGACGGCAAAAAAACAAAAATATCACAGCTTTGTGATGTACCGCCCGCCTGATGTAATCGTTTCGCTGTCACGAACGAAGAAAAAGCGCGCATTGAGAAAAGAGGCGTGCAAGAAAATAGGAAAATTATTGCACGAATCGTGGTCGACGATAAACTCGGAATACCTTCCTTTCATAAAAATAATCGCACAAAACAACGATGTGTTATCGAAATTCAGTTTGACAGACGAAGAAATTGAAATAATCAAAAGCTAAGATATTGCAAGTTCAACTTTTCTCAATATATTCGGCCGCGAACCTTTATCTTTTAACGCCACTTTCACATAAACATCCGTGCATCCCGCGCAAGCGCAAGGCCTGGATATTGTCCAAGAACCGCTGCCGGTTGCGTCGGATCCGCACTGCGAATAAGTATTCCCGTCGGAAGAAATATATATTGAAAATGTGTCCGTATCCGCAGCTCCGTTGGCCTGTTCGGTATACGCTTTAACATCGACATTGTTTGCGTTCGCGCCTGTAACTTTGAATGCCATGTAAGCATTATTCTTGTTCCACAAGAATTTTCCATTGGAGCCGCTGCATTTCATGGTTATTTTGTTGGATCTGTACGCATCCTTTGTGCTTAACACGTTATTCAGCGAGTAAGTGGCCGAATCGCACGAACCCATGAATACCACCCCGTCGAAATCTGAGGCTTTGAACGATGCGAAATAGGTCGCCCTGTTTGATGACAGTGTGACATTGTAATAAGCGTTTTTTAGCAACCCGTTTGACGTACAACCCAATGTGAAATTGTAATCAACGAAAAACTGCCCGGAAGCTTTGCTCTCGAAAAAATATTTCAACTCGTCGAAAGGCGTCGTATCCGCGCAACTTGCTTTATACTGCAAAGATCGGCCCAGTTCCTCTGAGACATCGACTATGTTTTTCAGCACGAATCCTTCTGAATAAGTTTCTGATTCCGAAAGGTCGACCAGGGAATATTGCTGCAGGTTTTGGTATATGCCTAACAATACGCCGACAATAATGACCGTAGATATTATGAAAAATTGGCCCTTCACGATAAAAGTAGGCTTCTATGATAAATAACTTTTAATTTATTCGATCGCGCTGTATTTTGCCGTTATAGACTGTGCGTGTTCCAGCGGGCCTATGTGTATTATTCCTCCTTTGCTGACAAATCCGTTTTTTACCGCCACTCCAACGCATCTTTTGCCGGCGAAGTTCATTATGGTGGCCCGGCGCATTTTTTCAGTGAGTTCGGATTCATTGCACAACTCACCGCAATAAAAAGGCTTTGAAACCGTCATCCTAGCCTTTTCGTCCTCGAAAGTTTTGCCAGCAACCTCTTCGTCGCACACGGCAAGCAGAATTTCCCCGTTGACTTCCGACAACTTCAAATAAAATTTATCCGGCATAGCCTATCTGTAGAAAATTAAACAATGCAAAATATAAACTAAAATTAAGCGCATATCGCAGACGAATCGACAACGCCGTTTCTCGTGCCGGTTTTAACAGAAACCTGTCCCGAACAAGCGGTCGTCGTAGCGCAGCCAGCCCCGCATCCCTGCGCATTAATGATTACGCCAGCCTGTCCCGGGGTTATGCTTAACACGGATTTCGTGCATTCCACGCCGTTTATCTGCGCAACTATCACGTCGCTGTCTGTTATCGTTGAAGTTGATCCGATATTGACTACGCGCACTGTTACTAAACCGTTTTTACAGGTTGCTCCGCCGGGCGGGATTGAAACCGCCTTTTCCGTTTGTGTGCTGAACAGTCCCGAAGACCAGCCGTAAAACAAGCCGACAACGCCTACGGTTATGAGAATTAACATTACTAACGCGATTACAGGTGTTATGCCCTTAACCATAATAGAAATTGTCGATTTGATGTATATAAAGTTAATAAAAATATTATCAGGCTTCATTTAAGGCTTCTTATCTGGCGCTTAGCCCCGCAAGCCCAGCAAACCAGAATCCCATTTTTACCGTCCGTGTCCATTTTTGTATCCGGCTGTCCGCACGCCTTGCAAAACACAAATTCATTCGCATAGTCCGTTAATTTGCGCGTAATCAGGCTGCTGGTTATGTTGCCGAGAAAAATCGCCTGGTTATTCTCAATAGAGCCTGAAGTGGCCAATTCTTTCTGGAAAAACTTCAAAAGATGCTGTTGCTCCCGCCTAAACTTATCAGCTATCTGGGCGAAATTGCGCACAATTGTACGCTGGCCGTGTGTTTCCACGTCTGCGACAGGCATCTCGAACCTGCCCGAAGGATTGGAATCTTTTATTTTAGCCAGCCCGCGGTTCAAAAGCGTTTCGTAATCATCAGCCATGAAGATTTTTTTGTGTTAGATAGCTTAAATTGACCGCATAGGAAGTAAATTTGTATGAAATATTCAGAACTATCCGATGCGTACGAACTCTTGGAATCAACTCCGTCAAAATTGGCGAAGACCGACATAGTGGCAAATTTATTCAAATCCGCGGGAAAATCTTTACGGCAGGTTGTAATGCTGTCAAACGGCCGCGTATTTCCGGATTACGAACCGATCGAACTGGGAATAGCCAACCAGCTGGTTATCAAATCCATATCAAAAGCCGCGGGCGTGCCGCAAAAAGAGGTCGAGAAAAAGTTTACGTCTTCCGGCGATCTTGGAATAGTGGTCGAACATTTTGTATCCCGGAAAAAACAATCCACACTTGGAAACGAAATTTTAACGGTAGAAAAAGTTTTTACCGTAATCCAGGAGCTTGCAAAACAAACGGGCAAAGGCTCGCAGGACAGGAAAATGTCGTTAATATCTTCTTTGATAACGGCCGCAAAACCAAAAGAAGCACGGTATATTATCCGCACATTGCTTCAGCAGCTTCGCGTTGGAATAGCAGAAGGCGTGATACGCGACGCGATAGCTAAAGCTTTTGATGTGAACCCACAAAGTGTGGAGCACGCATGGAACATGAAATCCGATTTCAGCGAAATCGCTTTAATCGCGAAAGAACACGGCGAGAAAGGCCTGGAAAAAATAAAATTGGAAATAGGAAAATCGGTGCAGGTCCTTCTGGCCGAGAAATCGCCGGATTTGAAAACCGCACTGGAAAGTTTCGGCAACGTGGCGATAGAGTGGAAAATGGACGGGATGCGCTGCCAAATTCACAAGCAGGGGGACAAAGTTTTAATCTTCACCAGGAGGCTGGAAAACGTCACACGGCAATTCCCGGACATGGTCAAACTGGTGAAAAAATGCGCCAAAGCTGAAGAATGCATAATAGAGGGCGAAACTATAGCCGTGGATAAAAAAACGCGCCGTCCGCTGCCGTTCCAGGTTTTATCTCAAAGGATACAAAGGAAGCACGAAATAGAGCGCATGGTTAATGAGATACCGATACAAGTTAACTTATTCGACGTCGTCTATGTGGACGGAGAACAGCTATTCGAAAAGCCGCTTCATGAAAGAAGGAAGATCCTGGAAAAAATAATAAAACCTGATGAAAATTTCCGCATCATCGGGCAATTGATAACAAAAGACCTGGAAAAAGCCGAAAAATTTTACAGGGAAGCCCTTAACGCGAACCAGGAAGGCGTCATGGTTAAAAATCTGGATGCGATCTACATACCCGGCCGCAACGTGGCCGGTGGCTGGTTGAAGGTCAAGCCGACCATGGAAAATCTCGATCTCGTCATTGTGGGCGCAACATGGGGAAACGGTAAACGTTCCGGCTGGTTGACCTCTTTCGTACTCGCTGCGCGCGACCCGGACACAAATAAATTTTTGGAGTGCGGAATGATGTCCACTGGCATAAAGGAAAAAAAGGAAAACGAAACGGACGTGACATACGATAGCATGACCAAGATGTTGAAACCGTTGATGGAACGTGAGGAAGGGGGAATCGTCAGGATAAAACCGAAAATAGTGATCGAAGTCGCATATGAGGAAATACAAAAAAGCCAAACTTATTCCTCTGGATTTGGTTTGCGTTTCCCGCGGTTCGTCCGCATTAGAAATGAAAAATCTGAGCGCGAAAGCGAGACCATGGAGCGTTTAAGCACATTGTACGAAATGCAGAAAAAATAAACTTCAGACCGCAGCCGCTCGTCTGGATCGAGCAGTTTCAGAAAAAGGTATTGTAACTGTTAAATCAATCACTCCGCCGCGCGGCAAAACTAGCCCGCTTTCGGCGACAAAATAACCGCTGCCCATATGTGCGTATCCTTCTCGGTCACCCACAGAACCAAAAAAAGGTGACGCAACCCTATGGTTTATCCTTCTCGAAAGCGACTGCAAATAATCCGTCGCTTTGTCGTTCCTTCCAGTAGCATCGACAACACGATTCGTCATCCTCGATAGCCTGTAGCGTGGGTTTGTCTCAACAGCAAAAATGCCAAGCGCCGTATAAGGGCCACCGTCAGTTTTTGCTTCAACCCTGAGGGCAACATCCTCCATGTAAGTCATGTTGTCAAAAATTGCTAATACCGACGCAACATCGTCTGGATTGTATCCGTGTTCTTCAATAACAGAGTTAAAAAACTTCAACGCCGGCGCGGTTCTGTCAATAGCCATAACCAGCTATTCTAAGAAAACTATTTAAACACAACAATCCATCACTATGTTAATAAATGGTGTATGTCACTAGCTAGTGACATCAAAATTCGATAAACCTTTATAAGCTTATATTGGGTTAATTTAGCTGGTAAAATTATGGTAGTTTCGCAAAAAGTTCTTGACGCGTTGCGTGACATAGGCCTCAATTTGTATGAAAGAAAGTTGTTCGCAGCCCTTTTAGCCCGTGGCACATCTACGGCCGGCGAGTTGGCCGAAATAGCCAATGTCCCGCGCTCCAGAAGTTACGATGTTCTAGAGTCATTAGCTACAAAAGGCTTCTTGGTCTCACAAAACTCCAAACCCTTGCGTTACGTTGCGATAGACCCGCAGGAAGCACTAAACCGCGCATCGCAAAAACTAAAGGAAGACATGGAATTGACTATGAAAAAGATAGACCAATTAAAGAATTCCGACGTGTTGAAGGAAATGTCCGAATTGTACAATCACGGCGTTAAGCTTGTCGAGCCGTCTGAAATAACCGGCTCCGTCCGCGGACGCCATTCCGTTTTCCAGCACGTGGGCACAATGATCAAAGGCGCAAAAAACAACATCCAAATAATAACAACCGGACAGGGTTTAAAGGATTTGCATATCAACCATTACGACTCCCTGAAAGCCGCGAAAGACAGCGGAATTTCGATAAAAATCGCGGCGCACAACAACGACGATTCTGCGGAAGCTTTCAAGGCATTAAGCGGTATAGCTGAATTAAAGAAATTGTCAAGCCCGGCCGGGCGCGTGCTAATTATCGACAACAAACAATCATTAGTAGCTTTAACGGACGACGCGGAACACCAGTCGCAAGATTTGGCGTTCTGGACAAAATCCGAGCATGCATCCACAAATGTTTTAGGCAACTATTTCAATTTCGTCTGGAATTCCGCGGAATAAAAAAAATTTTTGCGGCAACTATAATTTGATTTTCCTTATCCCTGTTCCCAATTCTGCGTATACACTTTTCCCTTTTCTAAGCATTTTATGCGCTTCCGGCACTAACAAATCATAACTTGGTTCAGGCCCGTGAACAGTGTACACGGCTCCGTACTGCGCCACATAAAGTCCGGTCCTGGTTTTCAAAACAGCTTGGTAATTAGCAAATAAAGCCGGCCAATCGGCGCGCGGTACGGTCCATTTATGTTCTGTATCCAAACCAAAGGGCATTTCGGTTATATCAAAACCTTTTACCGTCACATTTTCTCTAAATTCATGAGGGCACAATTTGGAACTGTAACACAAGTCTCCCCTGGAATCCACATAATCTATAGATTGGCCTGTGTTGGATAAAACTACTCTCGACTTTTCGATGCGCCTGTACATCTGTGACGAGCTGTAATTTGCTGACCGATAAAATTCCATTTCAATTTCGTCCATTTCGGGATTAATTACGGACATCATCGCCCACCTTGCACACCAGATTTGAGTTCTTCCAGCAACGAAGAATAATCGAAACGAGCAATGTACTTGCCACGGAATACGTAAAGTTCATTTTCCCGCCTCACAAGCTTGTGGCCGTCCGCTATAACTTTTCCTTTCGGTTCGATAATCGCGAAATAATCACCAAAATACCCTGCATGTACGCCGAATTGTTTTGTTATGTACAATCCTTCCCCGGTTCTCAAAAGCATCGAATAGCCCCGCCGATCGGCTGGCTGTTTCAGCGCCCTTTCAGCGTCCGCAATTGTTTTTCCCACGTCATAATTAATATCAAAGCCTTTGACAATTGGTCTGGCATGTTCACCAGTCTCTGAAACTCTGTAAAGGTCGCCGGTGGAATTCACAATATCGGCCGATTTCCGAGGATCAGCGCTGCCCAAGATAACCGTATCAGGCTCCTCGCTCATAAGAGGGACAACGAATCTGGCTTCAGCCATCATTTTCCCAATTATTCCCGGGTCGGACAAATCTGCAAATAATTCTTTTGCATCCCGTTCATTCATTACATCAATACCGTCCATCATCGCACCTTCCTCAAACTCCATTAATCGAAATTGTTGGCGCTGTCTGTTTGACAACCTCAATCTTTGTGCCAAAGGTTTCGTCATAGAACCAGCCGTTCTTGGCGGTTCGTTCAAATTTATTTTCACAATCATTACATGTCATTTTTATCACTACGCTATAGTGGTGTCTTAGTTATTAATCCTTTTACCATAATTAGACTTAAAAAATAAGAAAATTTATATATATTAAAGAATAATTAAGATAGAAAGGCTAAAAGATGGGAGAAAAAAAAAAAAAAGAAGACAAAAAACAGCAGAATTTGCGCGAATTGGACAGGATAGACCGCGATATTTTAAACATACTGTCCCAAAACGCGCGCGCAAAATTAACGCAGATATCCAAAAAAATCGGGCTTTCCGTCGATTCTGTAAAAAAAAGGATCGAGAAACTGGAAAGGAATGGGATAATAACAAAATACACGATTCAAGTGAATCCTGGGATAATAGGCCTCCCGCTGGGTGTCCACATCTATGTAAAATTCAAAAATTTCAATCAGCTCCGTTTCGATGAATTTATAAAATACCTGAAGGCCAGCCCGCGTGTAATAGATTTGATGTCGATGGCCGGCGATTACGCCCTTTACATTGTGATACTTGCGGCAGACACCGAAGATTTGGAAAAAAGAAAGAA
>CAYZCD010000039.1:0-7342 GCA_964476825.1 uncultured archaeon | reverse complement strand
TGGAAAGGCGGGCAAGTTATCAGGCTACGTTTTTTCAATAAAAGATAACATGGCCATTTCCGGAATGCGGTTAACGTGCGCGTCAAAAATGCTGGAAAATTACATCTCGCCTTACGACGCTACCGTGGTTAAACGCATCACATCAGAAGACGGCCTGATTATTGGAAAAACAAACATGGACGAGTTCGCGTGCGGCGCGTCCGGTGAGACAAGTTATTTCGGCCCTACGTTAAATCCTTCGGACGAGAAACGTGTTCCGGGCGGTTCGTCATCTGGTTCTGCAGCTTCTGTCTCCGCAGGATTATGCGATGTTTCTTTAGGTTCGGATACAGGCGGTTCAATAAGATGCCCGGCGTCATTTTGCGGGGTTTTTGGTTTAAAACCGACGTATAGCACAGTATCACGCTATGGTTTGGTGGACATGGCAATGAGCCTGGACCAGATCGGGCCGATAACTAAAAACGTTTCAGATGCTGCTTTGGTATTGTCTGTGATCAATGGTGTCGATGGAAAAGATAATACCGTTTCCAAAGTCAAGGAAGATTATACAAAATTCACAAAACAAAAAATCACAGGAATGAAAATGGGCGTGGTCGAAGAATTTTTCGATGGTTGTTCGCATGACGTGGAAAAAAATGTGCGAGACGGGATAGAAATTTTGAAAAACGAGGGCGCGAAGGTTGTAAATGTTCCCGTCCCGAAAACATCGATAGCAGTTCCTACATATTACCTGAACATGTTCGCTGAATTTTCCTCTTCGATGCAGAAATTTGACGGGTTAAAATACGGATTCCGCAGGGACGGAAAGGATCTTAACGATACTGTTTCGGAAAGCAGAAATGCATTTGGAGAAGAGGTCAAACGGCGCATACTGTTAGGCACGTTCATAACGATGAAAGAATTCAGGGGGAAATGGTATTCCACGGCTTTGAAGGCGCGCCAATTGATCAGGCATGAAATGACGGCTGCGCTGAAGAAATGCGATTTGCTTGTAGGGCCGACGATGCCGTTCACCGCGTTCAAAATAGGCGAAAAAATAAAAGATCCTGTTGAAATGTATTTGTCTGACGTGTTAACAGTATCCGCGAATTTGGCAGGCTTGCCCGCAGCCTCAATCCCGTTGAATGTGAAAGGTTTGCCTATTGGCATGCAATTGCATGCAAACGCAGGCGGCGAGGGTGTTATTATCTCAACTACAACAGCTTACGAGAGGGCGTCTAAATGAAAGGCGTTAAAATTGGGTTAGAAATTCATGAACAGTTAAACACGGAATCGAAATTGTTTTGCCTATGCCCGACAAATTACCGCGACGCCGAGCCGAATAAGTCGATATGTCCCGTATGCACAGGCCAACCGGGTTCGAAACCGTTTGGCGTCAACGAAAAAGCGTTAATTGCAACGATAAAAATTGCAATCGCGCTCAACTGCAAAATAGTTGAAAATAAAAGAATACAAATGCGGAGGAAACATTATTTCTATCCCGATTTGCCCAGTGGCTACCAGCGCACGTCGGAACCGATTGGCGTTAATGGAGAATTAAACAACGTCCAGATACACGAAGTCCATCTGGAAGAGGATCCGGGACGTTTCTTATTGCGTGACGGTTTCGTTGATTTTAACAGGTCCGGAACGCCGCTGATTGAGATAACCACTGATCCCGTATTTGATTCGCCTCAACACGCGCGCGACTGGCTGGACAAGCTTGCATCTGTGTTAGATTACTTAAACGTCACGAAAAAGGAAGAAGGCACGATGCGCATAGACGCAAACGTTTCTGTTAACGGCGGTAATAAAGTTGAAATAAAAAACATCAATTCATTCCATAACGTTGAGAAAGCGTTGGCGTTTGAAATAACCAGGCAAGAGGATTTAGCAAGGCGCGGTTTAATAGTTGAAAGAGAAACGCGACATTTCGACGAAAAAACCTCATTAACGTCGCCGTCACGCAAAAAAGAGACGGAGGAAGATTACCGCCATATGAACGATCCGGACATACCTGCGCTGAACATTGATAAAAAACTGATAACCGAAATAAAAAAAACTTTGCCCGAACTACCCCAAGTTAAAGCGGTTAGATTTGTCAAACAATACAAATTGTCGGAACAAAACGCAGAAAATGTGGTTTCAGACCCGTACGATGCGGACGTGTTCGAGATTGTTGCCAAAAACATTGATCCTGCAATCGCATCAAATTGGTTTGTAGGCCAGTTAAAGAAAACATTAAATTACAATAACATGAAACTGCGCGATTCGAAGATGACTGATAAGCAATTAACGGCTTTGTTAAAAATGATAACTACGAACAAAATAACCGAGCGCGCGGCTGAATTGGTTTTGCGCGAAATGATTTTGCGTCCCAATGAGCCGGATAAGATAGCCGAGAATCTTGGATTGACGGATTTCGGCGACTTAAACACGATCGTAACGGAAATACTAAGCAAAAACCAGAAAGCCATTGACGACTATAAATCCGGCAAAAAGGAAGCTTTTGAGTTTTTAGTCGGACAGGTCATGAAAATAACGAAGGGGTCTGCGGATCCGGAAGAAATAAGGAAATTATTGAAGAAGAGAGTTTGAGATGAAAACACTGAAGTTTTCCGAACCCCTGTCTAACATGATATTAAACGGTGAAAAGCGTACCACCTGGAGAATTAACGACGAGAAAGGCATAACCAAAGGTGACGTGCTTTCCCTGTGCAAAAAAGACGGAATGGAGTTTGCCAAAGCCAGAGTTATAAGGACAAATGAAACCACGTTCGGGAAACTGACATCAGAGGATAAAGAAGGCCATGAAAAATTTTCATCTGACAAGGAATGCACGATACTTACTCGAAATATTACAATATCAATGTTACAGCCGATACGAAGGTCAAGGTTATTAAGTTTGAAATACTCTAAGAATTCAATCGCATAAATTGAAACATGTGCATACTAAAGCACATGTTTCTGATTGCAAGGGCCCGTGGCGTAACCAGGATCAGCGCGGAAGGCTTCGGACCTTCATGTGCGGGTTCAAATCCCGCCGGGCCCTTCCTATTTATCCGTTGGGAGCGAATGATATTCTCGGTGTTATTTTTGGTAAATACCTCCGAAGTTATCGTGCGCGACCTGATGAAAGAATCCGTTTCTATCGACGGAGACGCTACAATAGAACAAATGCTGGAACTCCTGAAAAAGGAAAAAGTTGTGATGATTCCGGTTGTTGACAAAAATAACGTGCTTATAGGCGCTGTCACGGAATACGACTTAATTAAACTCGTGAAACGCGACTCACCTTCGCCTCTGGCAGGGTCTGTGTGGTTAACGAACCTGGAAAAATCCCACAAAGATTGGCCCGTGAAGGAGATAATGACCGCCAATGTGATATCAATTCCACAGAACGACAATATTGACGAAGCGTTGAAGATAATGAACAATTATTCCAACCTTCGCGTCCTTCCTGTCGTTGATTCAGATAACAAGCTCCTTGGAGTGCTTAGGATACGCGACATATTCGCAAAACTTTTATCCGGTGATTAAATGGCCAATTTGGAAATATTCGACCTTGCATTATTGCTGTTTGGGGCAAAAGTAGGCGGTATCGTCTTTCATAAATTAAAACAGCCCAGCCTGGCAGGCGAACTTATATCCGGAATTATCCTGGGCTCTTCGCTTCTGGGCATAGTAAAAACGTCGCAAATCGTCGAAGTAATAAGCCAGCTGGGTTTAATGTTCCTAGTCCTCTTAACCACTCTTGCGATCGACTGGAAAAAAATTGAAAACAAAGTGGAATCTTATTCTTTCATCGAACTTGTGATGGCGATTATCGTGCTGGTGATAACTTACTTTGCCGGCGCCTATTTGAAATGGAACTTCTACACCGCTGTGGTTGTCGCGTTGGCGTTAATGCAGTCAAGCCTCGCAATCGCGTCGCGCACACTTGCGAATATCGGGGCGTTGAACAGCAAAGAAGGCGAGGCTGTGATAGGTTTCCAAGTTGTGAATGATGTCGTTGCAATATTGAGCATAGCGGTAGTTGCCAATTTCCTGCAAAATTCCTCTATCGGGGTGGAAACCATAGCAAAACTTGTGTTCATCATCGTCGGCTTTTTCGTGGTAATGAGCCGAACCGGCCTGAAGTTCACTATATGGCTAACCAGTGCGGTACAGAAATACGGGCTTGAAGATGCGCTGCTGGGATTAACATTGGTAATGGCCTTGCTTCTAGCGACATTCACAGAAAAATTGGGAATAGAAAGTTTCCTAGGCGTGTTCTTGGCAGGCGTTTTGTTGAGCAAAACACCCCAGGCGGGCGTGATATCCCAAAAAGTGAAAGAAGTCGGTGAATCGTTCTTCATACCGATTTTCTTCGCCTCCATCGGGCTGAGCGTCAATCTGCTGAATGCTTACCACCAGCTTCCTTTCGTTATACCTTTTATAGTCTTCGTGATTGCGGTGAAAATGCTGTCCTACTATCTGCCGCTGATCACGTTCGGTTACAGCAGCAAAGAATCGTTCAAGATAAGCTCCGGCATGGTGTCCGTCTCGGAAATGTCCCTGATAATTTTAAGCGTCGGATTGGCGTCGAATGCCCTTGACGTATCGATATATTCCATAATGATAGTTATTTTCCTCATAGTGGACATAATTTCCCCGTTCATAACATCGCTGGTTTTCAATGAAGGATACGGAAATTCTTATCCGGGAAAACCTTTCAAACTGACTGCCAAACGTTTTGGCAGATGATTTTTTTAAATATATCGGACATCAATAATCGATAACCAGCGCACGGAGCAGATTATGAAATACATTCTAATATCCCCGAAAATAAAACTCGATGAAAACCAGCTGAAAAAAATAAAATCCATTTCCAAAAATACGGAAATAAAAGTTGCCAAAAACGAAAACGAAGTAAAAAAACTTATTCCAGGGGCTGAAATATTTTTAACTTACCCCGCTGAATTCCCGATGGATTTCTCAACTGAAATGGCGCCGAATTTGAAATGGGTACATACCATGTCTGCGGGCGCGGAACGGTTTGCCTCTATGGAGAATACCAATACCATTCTTACAAATTCTTCCGGCGTGCACGCAGTTCCCATCGTGGAACATGTGATAGGAATGATCCTTTCATTTGAAAGAAATTTGCACTTGTACAGGGACAACCAGCTGCAAAGAAAATGGGTAAGAGAGGACGATGCTAATCTAAAATTGACGGAACTGAAAGGAAAAACAGTTTGCGTCGTGGGTCTGGGCGATATAGGGCTGAGACTGTGCAAAATACTGAAAGCGTTTGAAACTAAAATCGTGGGGGTAAAAAGGTCCGCGGCGGACAAACCGGATTATGTCGACCAATTATTCACCGCCGACCGGATAAAAGAAGCCCTGGCCGGGGCCGATTATGTTGTGCTGTGCATACCGCATACCAAAGAAACTTACAGAATGTTCGGTCCTGAAATGCTGAAATCCATGAAGAAGGGTTCTGTGCTGATCAACATCGGCCGCGGCGGAATAGTTGACGAGAACGCGTTGATCAAATCGATAAACGACGGACATTTAAGAGGCGCCGGACTGGATGTGTTCGAGAAAGAACCATTGCCCGAACAAAGTCCGTTGTACGGAATGAAAGATGTAATAATAACGCCGCACGTTTCCGGCAGCACGCCCCATTATATTGACCGGGCAATTGAAATATTTTGCAATAATATAAAAGCGTATCCCGACGTAAAAAAAATGTCTAACATAGTAGACAAGAAAAAAGGTTATTGAAAATGTTGGTCGATGCAGTCATATTTGACTGGAGCGGTACGATAAGCGACGACATGGACGTAGCGATAGATGCGTCTAACCGCGTCCTTGATAGGCTGGGTTGCAAATTCAGAATAACCAAGGACTACATGAGAAAAAACTACAGGCCGGATTATATGGATTTTTACAAGAAGCTGGGTATAAACGCGTCCCGGCCAGAAATAAATAAGCTTTACAAGGAAGAGTTCCTGAGAAGCAAAATAAAACCTAGGATGCTCGAACATTCAGCGGAAATTTTAAACTGGCTTAAATCTAATGGCAAAAAAATATTCGTCATCAGCTCCCATCCGCCGGAACTGTTGAAAAAAGAAGCTGAAGATTACAATTTATTCCGTTTAATAGAAAAATTTTACCCAGACTCGATAAAAAAAGAAGATGACATAGATAAAATAGTAAAACTTCACAATTATGACAAGAATAAAGTCGTTTTCGTGGGCGATACTTTTGTCGATATAGACGCAGGCAAGGCTGCGGGCGTAGTGACTGTCGCCGTTTTAACAGGATACCAGGACAAAGAAACCATAGAAATGCACAAACCCGGATTCATAATCGACGGCGTCGGCGGATTACGCGAGATTGTTAATTAATTTTATTGCGTACGGACCGAAGAAATTGAATAAAAATACCGCCAATACCAACAGTGTCGCAATGTTCGCTATTTTCGCCGCCTGTTTTTTTGAGACGTATTCCATTAATGTTTCGAAGAATAAACCGCCGTCAAACGGCTTCCAAGGCAACAGGTTTATCAAGGCTATGATAACCGCGAAATAAATTATCATCGAAGTGTAACCGAACACAGACAATGCCGAATTAACGCTCATGAAATTAGTTTTTGTTATGACAGGGCCGGTTGTAGTTATGCCGATGAACGGTACGGAAGCGTTTTTAGGGTTGTTTCCAAGGACTACGGATAAAGAACTGCCTTCAAGGGTTTTTATCTCCACAGCATCTCCGGGACGCAAATTATTTCCTAAAAGGATATCTCCGATAGGGTTCCTGGAGTTTTTGTCAAGTTTTACTCCGTTTATTTCCGTTATCGTGATGTTAGGTTCTATCCCGGCCAGCTGGGCCGGCGAATTGCCGGCCACGCTGTAAACGGTTACACCTATTTCCGAGATGATTGCGGGCTGGAACGCGTATGTGAGCAGTATAAACAATGCCACTGCCGTGAGAATGTTGGCAAATGCGCCGGCAGCGAACACTTTTAACCTGTCAATCCTCTTAGCTCTTTTTAATTTATTCTCGTCCGGCTCCACAAATGCGCCGGGAAATATCAGGAACATCATTAAACCAACAGACTTCAACGGCACTTTGACGGCCCGCGATATTATTCCATGGAAAATTTCATGCGGGACTAGCAATACCGTTACCATAATTAGCCAGAACCACAATGGCAGGAAAAAAACGAAACCGCCGAATCCGCTTTGCTGCTGCGACGAAAGTGAAGGGAGTATCAGGGACATGGCCGGCCCTTCCTGCTTGCCGGACAATATGGTTCCAGATATGTACAGCATCATCGCCATTCCCAAGAACATGGTTATCAGTGCTGTTGGTA
>CAYZCD010000038.1:5390-7407 GCA_964476825.1 uncultured archaeon | reverse complement strand
GAACCTATGGAATTTTCCGGTGTCGTTGGCAGTTCGACGCGAAAATCAAAACCAAATTGTGTGTAAAATTCTTCGACTAAGCCGATGACCTTGGTTAACTCCTCCGTCAACTGGTCTGGCCGCACGAACAAATGGGCATCGTCCTGTGTGAACTCGCGGACACGGAATAAACCGCCCAGCGTCCCGCTTAATTCGTTACGGTGTATCATCCCAAATTCAGACACGCGCATCGGTAACTCGCGATAACTTCGCTTGGAATCTTTGAAATAAAGTATCGCCCCCGGGCAGTTCATCGGCTTGATCGCGTATTGCGCATCCTCTGTTTCCGTGAAGAACATGTTGTTCTTGTAATGATCCCAATGTCCGCTTTGTTCCCAGACGCTGCGTTTCATGATTATGGGCGTCATTATCTCTATGTAACCTGCAGCAGCCTGCTTCTCGCGCGAGAATTTTATTAGTTCATTGCGCAGCGTCATTCCTCCAGGATGGTAGAAAGTCATGCCTGGCGCTTCCGTCTGGAAGCTGAATAAATTTAACTTTTGTCCAAGGACACGATGGTCGTTATCCGGCAGTTTTTCCAAAGGTTGTTCAGCTTGCACTGTCGGTTTGACTTCAATTTTCGTCTCTTTAACAGCAGGTTTTCCCGTGTATGAACGGGACATCTCCGCCATCGGGTGGCCTTTAACAGAGATCGCAAATCGCTTGTTCCACCCAAATGGCGCGTGGTTAACATCAATGCCCAGCTGTTTGGCGTGCCTCTCCATCTCCAAAATCAAATCCATCGCATCAAACGGCGACGCCAAATTCGAGCTGATATGAGCATACGGGTAAATTAAAAGCTTGCTTATCTTCATGCGCTCCATGAATTTTTTCGCGTCATCAATCGCCCAATCAGCAGTTTCTTTCGAATCGCCTTTTTCGACCGCGGTCAAAACAACCATCACGTCGCTGAAGGAATATTTCTTCAGCTCAACTTCCTCGGCAATTTTTATTTCCTTTTTAACAGGTTCATATTCAACGCTATCGGCGTGCAATTGTAAAATTCTCATTTTTCGACCTACCTAATTCTATTTTATTAGACTGATATTTTATTATACTTTGGTTAACCGGGTCTCTATCATCTTCTTGCTAGCCGTTGCCTGGCTTCTTCGGTTCCCCATCTGAATATGTAGCTCCTAAAGACAGCCCTTTGTTCTGTTGCCACTCCGTCGAATTCTTCCAAATATTCCAATATATCGGACGTGGTGGCAATCGAAAAGAACTGAACACCTGTCTTTTGCCTGAATTCTGCAACAGCATCTTCACCATGTTCATCAATCTCCTGCCTGTCAACCGCTATCAAACCCGCAACGACCCTGGCGTTATCTGCGACCCCTGCTATAACCTCCAAAGCCTCTTCCTTTGCCTGGCCCGTTGTCAGAACATCGTCCACCAGAAGTATTCTCGACCCTTCGTTAATTCTGTGTCCTAACAACAGCTCGTTTTGACGCTGGCTTTTTACTAGGGAATTGTCACTAGCCTCGCCATGCATCTTAACCTCCTTCCTGTAAGACGACCAACCTTTGTTTATCCCCCTTCCGGTTAGCGCCATTGAAGTGGCGACAGCAAGAGATATGCCTTTGTAAGGCGGCCCCAAAATTATGTCGAAATCGGTTCCCACGGCATCAATCGCCGCGTCAGCATAAAATTCGCCCAGTTTTGTTATTCTATAACCGTCGTCAAAAAGGCCCGTGTTGATAAAATAAGGCGACTCTCTTCCGCTCTTCAGGCGAAACGACCCAACGCGCAACGCGCCGGAGTCAAGAAGAAATTTTACAAACTCTTTTTTATATCGATTCTGAATAAACCCTACTCCTATTTGAACGCCGAATCTTATATGCTTATCTGAAAAAATGGTATAAGGCATAGCCCCGTAGTGCAGCGGCCAAGCACGGCGGGCTTTGGGTCGTCTTAGACCGAAACGTGTGCATACCAATTGCACATGTTTCAACAAGAAGAGACCCGTAAACGGCGGAAG
>CAYZCD010000038.1:0-5380 GCA_964476825.1 uncultured archaeon | reverse complement strand
GCGGAACGACCCGACACGCAACGCGTCAGAATCAAAAAGAAACTTTACAAACTCTTTCTTATACCGGTTCTGAATAAACCCTACTCCTATTTGAGCGCCGAATCTTATATGCTTATCTAAATTAGGTAAGTTTGAAGTCGACGTAGCCCCGTAGTGCAGCGGCCAAAGCGCGGATATGCGCGGTTAGGCACGGCGGGCTTTGGGTCGTCTTAGGCCGAAACATGTGCATACCAATTGCACATGTTTCAACAAGAAGAGACCCGTAAACGGCGGAAGTGCTGAAATGTAATAATTTCGCACTGCCGATTTCGAATCCGCCCGGGGCTATTAAAAACAACGCACGGCAAGATTATTGCCGTGCGTCAATTAACCAAACAAGAGGTATTAGTGTTGAAAATCTCCGTGCTCCGAATCGGCCACCGAATATTCCGAGACCAGCGAATTACGACGCATTGCGCCCTCGCCTCACGGGCGTTCGGGGCGGAAGAAATAATTATAGTAGGCGACAAGGACGATAAACTGCAAAAAGGCATAGAAAAAATATCTTCTGAGTGGGGCGGGGATTTTAAAATATCTTTTTCGCAGACATGGAAAGACGTGATTAAAAAATATTCTTCCGACGGTTACAAAATCGCCCACCTGACTATGTACGGGCTGCAGCTGCAAGACGTGGAAAAAGAAGTCCGCAAAGAGAAAAAAATATTGTTAGTCGCAGGAGGCGAAAAAGTCCCGCCGGAAATTTACCAATTGGCCGATTATAATATCTCCGTGACAACGCAACCGCATTCCGAGGTGAGCAGCATCGCGGTTTTTTTAGATCATATATTACAGGGAGACGAATTTGACAAGGATTTCAAAAACGCAAGAAGGAAAATAAACCCCGCAGCGCACGGGAAAAGTTTCGCCTAATCACAACTTCACTCTCATAAAATCTTTCGCAGTTATCGTATCCGGAAATATTTTCTTTGCCGACGTTTCAAAATCCTTCAGCGAATTGTAGCGCCTGGAGAAATGTGTCAAAATTAATTTTTTAACCTCTGCACGCTTCGCTATCTCAGCGACTTCGTCGACGCTGGAATGCGACTTGCGCCTTTTTTCCTCCGAAACTATGTCTTCAAGGAACGTGGAATCGTGTATCATTATGTCCGCATTTTTCGACAGCTTTACCATATTATCGCACGGCGTCGTATCTCCGGAGTATGTTATTTTTCTTCCCACGCGCGTTGTCGAAACGTCTTTTAGTTTTACATTCTTGCCTTTGTGGACCACAAACCCGTCGTTTTTTAATTTTCCGATTATGGGACCCTCCTTTAACCCGTACACAGCCGCCTTTTTCAAATCCACGTTTATCCGGTCCGTTTCTTTGAAACAATACGCAACCGCAGGCACGGTATGATTAACGGGTATCGAAAAAACTGAGAAATCCTCGTACTTCGCAACCGTTTCTATTTCATCGCCGTCGAAATTTAATTCCTTGCCCTTTACAGGGAAGCCGACGCCCCAATGGCCCAGATCTAAAATATCCGAAACAAACAACTCAGCCTCAGGCCCGTAAATAGTTAATGGTTTAGAACGGTCTTCCAAGTTCATTGACTGTATCAACCCTATCAGCCCGGCAAAATGGTCCGCGTGCCAATGGGTTATGAATATGTCGTCTATATTCATCGGGCTTTCGCCGGCAATGGCCATTTGTCTCTGTGTGCCTTCACCGCAGTCCCAAAGGAGCTGGTAACCTTCGTATTTTAGTAGTATAGCGGGATGGTTACGTTCCCGCGAAGGTATGCCCGATCCTGTTCCGAGAAAAACAATTTCCATAAGATTAAGTTGGGTTGGTAGTATTTAATTGTAATTTATTTTGTTCAGCGGCCGAAAAATTTTCTCAGGAATATCTTCGCTTCCTTATTATTTTTGACCAGCCCGTAAATTTTCTCGTCAACCGCTATTTTCGAACCTTTGCAGATGGATTCCGCTATGTGGCTCGGTACTCCGACAGCTTCCAGCGTCTTCCGGTTTTGCTTTAAAACGTCCAGCATGTAGTAAGCAGCATTGACATGTTTTCTGCGGGTTTCAGCTACCCAGTTGACGCCCTCGACGTATGGATTTCGCACAGAATTTATCGCATAATGTTCAATAAAATTCTGCGCATTTGTATGCGCAAACACGGACGGCCCGACTTTCTTCTTGATGTTAGGAAGGCTGTAAACTTCCATCTCAAAAATCGCAACCGCCAAGTTTTTTTCGTCTGACCAGCCTGCACAATTCATCGGCTTGAAATCGTTTTCTTTCATCATTTGGTTCATGCGCTCAACAAATCTCCTTAACTGGGGCCAAAGGATATCAGAAACAACTTTAGGCGGTTTAAACGCGAACGCAATAACTCTTGTGCCTCGCGATTCCATTAATTTTAAAAACTCAATCTTTTCCATTGGCCTGTGTTTTTGTATTGTGAAAAATTTATCCGACGGTTTTTTACAAAACTCTTTCGCGCGCGAGACCAGGAGTTCGAAATTTTTGGCTGAGACAGCCGCGGCTACATTCCTTTTAGAATCCACTGGGTCTATCACAACCAATGGAGAATTCTCAAATTTCTGCGCAACTTCATTCTGCAATGTTATAACATTGCCGGCCTTCCAATTTGAGATGTTCTTAATCGCATTGGAAAATGATCCGTATTTTATTACCAGAAGGTCGCACATGTAACCGGACAGCCCTTCGGTCTTCAGGTCGGCGCCATACACACCCGCGGATTTGCAAAATTGTTTTAACAGGCGCACATCGTTCGCCTGTTCGGAGCGCATGTTTTTTTCTATGAATTTTACATGGAACGGCGTCCTGTCGACGGCAGATTTTATTTTATCCGCCGACTCCAGTTTATAACACGGCACGATGTCAACTTGGTATTTTCCAACAAAACCGCGGACATATGGGTGCTGTGCGTATGAAATTATATGGCGGCCGCCCGTCGATTTGATAGCGGCTTTCCCTATCTGCAATCCTATGGTCTCCAGGCCCTTTTCCGGAAAATTTTCCGGGAATGCCACAAAAATGTCTATTTCTTTCTTTTCCCTGAGCCATGTATTCCTGGTTATCGAACCTGCCAAGATCGTTTCCGCGCCGTATTTGTCCGCGAACTTACCCACAGCTATCAGCAATTTGCGGGAAATCTTCTGCATCGTAGTTTCTTCGCTGCGCGTGGGAATTATCCGTTTCAAAGCTTTGCGTAAAACTGTGTCCATAATTAGTTTTTACTTTAACCACTATTTATCGTAATTTTTGGACTGCCTTGGCAACTGCGTATCCAAAAACAAAACCTCCGATATGGGCGAAGAACGCGATGTTGCTCCCGCCCGAACCCATCAAGGAGGCTGCGCCGAAAAACAGCTGTATTAAAAACCAAAATCCTATAACAAACCACGCCGGAGTTTCGTTAACAAAATATCCCGCAGACGTCGTTATCCTGGACTTTGGAAAAAACACGAGATAGCAGCCCAAAACGCCCGAAACCGCTCCCGATGCGCCTATGGACGGTATGTTTGAGTAAGGGTCGGTTAAATATTGGGCCAATGATGCCGCTATGCCAGACATCAAATAAAAAAATATAAATTTTATTTTTCCCAGCTTATCCTCTACATTGTCGCCGAATATCCACAGATACCACATATTGCCGAATATGTGGTCGGCGCCTGCATGAAGGAACATGGATGTGAAAATTGTTAAAAAAGCAAACGCTGAAGGAAACAGTGCCGGAACAAAACCGAAAGTTTGGATAATAAAATCAAAATCAGAAAGGCTGTAAACAAAAACGATTATATTGGCCGCTATTAAGGAAACTGTGACCAGCGGGAATGAACGGGTTTTAATCGCATCCCCGTACGGGAAGAATTGTCCTTTCATGAAAAGCGCCTGCTAAAGCTTTGGGTCGTTAGATATTAAATAAAATTGTCAGAAACACAACTTATCGACAAGCTTATTTTTTAAAACATCAGGGTCAAAATGGATAAGTTGGACGTTCGCACCGTCCAAAAATTTGCGTGCATGTTCGCCCGGATAATCGCCCGCGTAAACTATTCTTTTGATTCCGGCGTTTATCAGGTTTTTCGCGCAGGCCACGCAAACGCCCGCAGTCACGTAGAGCGTCGCTCCTTCCGTACTCACGCCGTGTTTGGCAGCGTATAAAATTGAATTTTCTTCCGCGTGTACAGTACGGATGCAATGTTCTTTCGTCGATCCGTCTTCGTCTTCGCGATTAACTATCAAACAGCCCACTTCCGTGCAATGCTGCATGCCCACAGGCGACCCGTTGTATCCTGTGGACAAAATCCTGTTATCACGAACCAAAACCGCGCCGACGTGGCGCCTCACACACGTCGCTCTTGACGCGACTTCAACAGCAATGCGCATAAAATACTCGTCAAAATCCGGCCTTTTGTTTTCTTCCAAAGGTGACATGTATATTCAAATCCGAATCTTAATTTAAATATCTTGTTTCCGTGTGAATTATTCATGGCTTCCAAAAACATCGAAGGGACCCCGGAAAATTATTCGCAATTGTATTGCTCGGACAAAGAAAACGCGAAAATATGGTTTTTCGGCGCGCCTCTGGACAAGACCACCACATACCTTAAAGGAACCTCCAAAGGCCCGGAAGCTATAAGGGACGCGATGATACAAACGGAAGAGTACGACATAAGGACAGGTTCCAACATACTGGACGTCGGGCTTTTCGACCTTGGGGACATCAAATTAACCGATGGGAATGAAACTGAAATAATTCGCAAAAAGACGGAAGAGATATTAAAAAACAGTAAAACGCCGCTGATGCTCGGGGGCGAACACTCTGTTACATTGGGAGTTATACAGGCGATAAAAAATTCTGGGCGTAATTTTAAAGTGGTAAGCTTTGACGCGCACGCCGACCTGCGGGACACCTTCGAATTCGACAAAAATAACCACGCATGCGTAATGAGGCGCATCGTAGATGAAATTGGAAAGGAAAACATATTGGAAATGGGCGTACGATCCATAGCCGAAGAAGAAAAAATATTTTCCGACAGGATGATTTTCCGTTACCAGCTTCGCGACAATTTCGAAAACGCGAAAAAAAGGCTCGCGGATTTCGTCAAAGACGCAAACGTCTACATAACCGTTGATATGGACGCTTTCGATCCGGGCGTCGCGCCGGGCGTCGGCACTCCGGAACCGGACGGTTTGCTGTATCATGAAGTATTGGAACTGGTTAAAGTCCTGAAGAACGCAAAAAAAATCGTGGGTATGGACATCGTCGAATTGCGCCCGTTACCCGAAAACAACGTCACGGAAATGACCGCGTCAAAGCTCTTGATGGAAACGGTCGCACAGCTTAAAGGAAAAATTTAAAATC
>CAYZCD010000037.1:5971-7773 GCA_964476825.1 uncultured archaeon | reverse complement strand
GAGCCACTCCTCTTAAATTTCAAGAAATAAGAATTGTAATTCCTTTACAGTCGAATCTATGTAAAACTTAAATAGAAGCGCGCGAATTTTATCACGAAAAAAGGATTTTCCAGTTGGGTCGCAAATAAACAAGGTCGGCAAAAATGGCAAGGGGCCGAACAACACCCGGCGTTGTGGAAGTTTCGTGGAAAGCCGTGTACAAGTGATTTTTAATGAAATATCCCAGAATACAAGTTTATCTTGCATCCACATTCGTTAACAGTTGGATGGACGGCAGATTTGCAGAACATCCGCATTACTTTGCACGCCATTTCAACGAAAATCTCAGGTCAGGCTACCTGGAAACAGAAAAAGATCCAGAGAACCGCCAGGCGCCCATGTTAAAATTCCTGGGAAGAAGGCTGGTAATTCCTGTGCATGCGAATAGGTCTCCTGTTGAAGTTGAAGCGCACAGATTTTACAATGGGAAAAAACCTTTCAGGCCGGAAGAAAAATTAACGCCGGCCGAAATAAACGGACGTGTGATGAAATCCGGTTTGGTAAAGATAGAATGGGAATTGATGTACTAATTATCAAATCCCGATTTCAGACAATTGTTTTTTGAAATAATATCCTATAAGCATAACCCCCACACCGACTGGAATCAATATCCAGTTGCTGTTTTGACTGGTCATTGTCATGATCCCAATGATAATAAGGAAACTGGATATGGTGTACAATACGGCCTGTGCCAATGATCGCACAAAAGACATAATATTGTTATACAGTCCATCAATAAAATATTTATTTAACTTTCCGGCTTTGGTATTTCTTCAACCATTCCCTTTCTCTTGCGTATTTGCAGCACGGCTTTATCCTGCAAATCTCTCGGCATTCGCTCAAACATCACGTCAATCAATGAATAGAAACCCTGCCCGCCGGTAGCAGATTTTAATGCGGAATCAAAGCCGAACATTTCAGCGACTGGGACTTTCGCAGTTATTACGGAAGCGCCGCGTTCCTCGACCATATCCAATATCTGGCCCCGCCTGTTCTGGACTTCTCGAATAGCGCCGCCCATTTGTTCCTTTGGGATATCGACTCGTATAATTTGCTTGGGTTCCAGCAAAAACGGGTCGCCTTTCAAAATACCTTCTTTAATCGCAAATCGCACCGCGGGCAAAACCTGGGCTGGTCCCCTGTGCACAGCATCTTCGTGCAGCGTAGCGTCCGTTATCACGACCTTCAAAAACATGCACGGCTCTTTCGACAAAGGCCCTTCGTCCATCATGCTCTTGAAGCCTTCTTTGATAAGTTCCATCGCTTCGTTCAAATATTGTATTCCCTTGGTCCCGTCGATAAATATGTTTTTATTGTAAATTAATTTTACGCTTCTGGCTTCATTCTTTTCAAAGCCCAAATCTTCCAATTTTTTAACAAGCTCGGTATCTTTGCGTTTCATTTCGGAATCCGCCAGCTCGCGGTTCCTTATGGCATTTATTGTAGCCTCGTTTAACGGGCTGATTATGAACAAAAACCTGTTGTGTTTGTTTGGCGATTTGCCTTCCACATCCGCGACGCCGGCGCCGCACGATTCCCTGTAAACCACAATAGGCGGCGTGGATTTTATCGGTATGTTGTTTTCCCTCAATTTTCTCTCAACTTTTGCGTCTATGTGCAATTCGCCCAACCCGGAAACTAAATATTCGCCGGTCTCCTGGTTTATCTTGATTTGTATGGTCGGATCCTCGCGGTTTAACTGGCGCAAAAAGTCAATTAATTTGGACAGGTCTTTCGTGCTTTCCGGTTCAATCGCTTTCGTA
>CAYZCD010000037.1:0-5961 GCA_964476825.1 uncultured archaeon | reverse complement strand
CGACAGGTTCGAACAGGTGCTTAATTTCTTCGAAAGGTTCTATCCTTTCGCTTGCGTCGCAAATTGTTTCGCCTGAGTATGCGTCCTGCAGCCCGACTATGCCCGCGATATTTCCCGCGACCACTTCGTCCACGGGTATTCGCTGTATGCCTTTGTAAATAGTAACCAATTGAATACGCTGGGTTCTATGCTGCCCTATAAGGTAAACTTCCTGCCCTTTAACCAGTTTCCCGGATAAAATTCTGGCGCACGCAACAAACCCGGTGTGCGGGTCAGGAAACATTTTCGTTATCATTGCAACGGCTTTTCCGTTGATGTTGCAATTTAACATGTCTTTTCCGATCTGGGATTCCAAATCGCCTTGCCATATCTTCGGTACCCTGTATCTTTGTGAATCGACGGGGTTTGGCAAATGTTTTACTACCATGTCCAGTATGACTTTATACATCGGGGCTTTTTTCTTAAGGCCTTCTTTGTCGCCGGCTTGCGTTAACTCGATTATATCCTTGAACGTCACGCCTGTTTTTTGCATGAACGGGATGGAAATGGCCCAATTGTGATAAGCTGAACCGAAAGCGACGGACCCGTCTTTTACATTTGGCAATCCCCATTTCTTCAGAAATTCTTCCTCAGCGTATTTCTGTATCAGCACATTAACGTTGGCTAATATTTTTTCAAACCTTTCCAGCATCTGTTCCGGGGTTAATTTCAACTCGTTAATCAAGCGGTCAGTTTTATTTATGAAAATGACTGGTTTAACCCTTTCCTTCAAAGCTTGCCGCAGCACGATTTCCGTTTGGGGCATAGTGCCTTCAACAGCATCAACTACAACGATCGCCCCGTCAACGCTTCGTACGGCACGCGTTACATCACCGCCGAAGTCAACGTGTCCCGGAGTGTCCATCAAATTGATCAGATAATCTCTTTCGTCGTAAGTGTGGACCATTGAAACGTTTGCGCCGTAAATTGTTAATTCGCGCTGTCGCTCTTGTTCATCTATCCATGTAAACATGGCTTCTCCAGCCAAATCAGAAGCGATCATTCCCGCGCCCGCAACCAGGTTGTCAGTTAATGTAGTCTTGCCATGGTGTATGTGCGCGATTATTGCAATATTTCTGATCATTTCCGATTGGTACATCACTTGCTTGATTCTTTCAGTCATATCCATTTTTGCCATTTGATCACATCACATTGAAATAAATAATATTTAACCTTTATTTTTTTCTATCATATTTTTTCTTCATTACCGCCAGCATCAGCGTGGCAATCGACAAAAGTATGTTAGTGACGTAAATAAACGGGTCGGATTTCATCAATCCGTAAATTGTCCAGACGAACCCGTTTAATATGCCAATGATTATGGTAAGCCAGGAAAGGTCGCGCGTGCGTTTGGTTTTGTAAGTCTGCAAAACCTGAGGAAAAAATATCGTAGAAGCGGTTATCGCTCCCAATAATCCGAAAACTGCAGACAGCTCCATGTTATCTAGCGCCTTCAGCTTCCCGTTCTATGCGTTCGCGTTCGCGCATTGCGTTTGAATTTTGAACGTCTTTATTGTAGCAAGCCATTATCTCAGAAGCCATCGCATCTACGATGCTTTTCTTATTATTGAAGGATTTTTGGTAAGCGGCTTGTGTTATCAGGCGCAATGCCCAGTCAATTCTTCTTTGCGGTGACGTAACAACAGCCTTACGGACCATTATGCCTCCCATCTGGTAAGCTGTTATTTCTTCAAGCAGTGCAACATTTTCAATTGCAGTCACCAAAACTTGGATCGGGTTTTGCTTGGTCTGCGATTCAATTTTTGAAAGTACTTCCTTGGTTAAACGCATGACACGCTCGCTCTTGCCCCCCGCAGCGCCTGAAGAAATGACGTGTTTTTTGCTCTTGTGCCCGGGTATCATCATTTTATTCATCAATCGCTCAACAATGCTCATATCAAGCTTGTGGAATTTCCTCCCCGCATGGCGGCCGTAATTCCTCGGAACCAATATAGGACTTAAATTCAAATAAACTGCAAGTCCTCGATCCTTAACCACGATTGCAGACGTGTCCCATCTTCCGAATAAAAGGAATTTTGGGATATATTTCGGTTTTTTCTTAGGCTTGGCCTCTTCTTTTTTTTCTTTTACAACCTCTTCAGTAGCCACAGGGACGTCTACGGTTTCCATTTTATTTACAAGATTTTCAATCAATTGTTCTTCCAATTTATGTTCTTCCATTTTATCACTTCAATCTCAATTGAAGCATACCGATACAGTATACGGTATGCTTCGGTTTACGATACGGTATGATTCTAACCCTCTTATCTCGTTGGTTTTTGTTTCTTCCCGGATACCAGTTCTTTTAACGCCACGCCATTAACCTTGACTACGGTAAATTTTATTCCCCACTGCTTTCCTATAGGACCGCCTTGCGACCCGCCGACACCCTCGATGATAACTTCATCATGTTCGTTGACCTTGTCAATCGCGCCGGTCCCCGGAACCCATGCCGTGACACCAACGCCGTTTTTTACAATTTGGACTCGCACAGCCTTGATCAAGCCGGAAGAAGGCTGTTTTTGCTCAACTACACGCTTTTCCAGCACAATGCCACGGGCCTGCGGAGAACCTTCCAACGGGTCTTTTTTCCAGAATTGCAGCTTCCTAGCCCTGTATTTTATCTCTTTCCACCTAAGCCGCTGCTTGTTTTTCTTTATTTTTCTAGCTGAAAATTCTCCCATTTGTTTCGCCTTAAACCATTTGATAGTATAGGATTTAAATATCTTCCCAACGAAAAGCCAGAGCTTTCAACGAAAACCCGAAGGTTTTCGCGCATGGAAAAATCCAATTTTTCCATGTCATGCATAGGAAATCATAGGTTTCCTATGTTATTGCTGCAATTTTATTTCATCCAAGTTATGGTAACGTTTCAGTATGGTTTTTATCCTGTTTATATTGGCCCCGCCCTTGCCTATTAAAAGCCCGCGTTTGCTCCCGTCAACACCTATCAGAAGTATTTGCCTGCCTTTAATCTCTTCCAACTTAACGGATTTTGCCTGCGGCGCAAGGTTTGAAACGAATTTTTCCAAACTGTCAGACCACTCGAATATCTTTATTTTTTTATTGAATTTTTTTTCCAATTCATTTATCGTAAGGCCTTTTTTGCCTATGGCCTTGCCGGCCATGCCTTCCTCCACTATGAATATTATGCTGGACGGCTCCACTATGCAATCCACCGCATGAACCTTTGTATACTTCTCAAAAAAATTTATGGTCTTGATCGAATCCGTGTCCAGTTTCATCATTGTTAACATCCTTCATATTCAGAAAGAGAGCACAGCAACGGCAAACGGCTTGCCGCACATTGTCCCAAGTTCAACGGAATTGCCGTCGAATTGCTCGACCTCTAATTTTTTGGTCAAAGCGACGGACTTTAACCTCTCCCGTATCGGAGAAGGGCAGTTGGCCGAATAAACCAAGGTCTTCACTTTTCCGGAACCCGCAGCTTTTATTGATTCTTCAGTCCCGATTACGACTTTATTCTTTTCAAGCGCAATTTTCAGCTCTTTTCTTATTTCTCTCATGTGAAACCCTTTTCCCGGTGTTTAAAATTTATTTTTTTTCTTTTTCTTCCTTCTCCTCTTCTATCTTCATAGTCAAATCGAACATGCCTGTGCCGATCGGAACCAGTTTTCCGACCATCACGTTCTCTATGGCCCCGTTGAACCTGTCTTTCCTGCCCCTGATCGAGGCTGCAGTCAAATGTTTTATGGTTTCTTCAAACGCGGCGCGTGCTAAAACCGAACCTTTGGAACCTGCGACTCCGTAACGCCCTATCGCCTGTATCTTTCCCGTGGCTGTCATCGCATCGGCCACCAGCATTATGTGGCGTATATCGACTTCCAAGCCCTGCTCTTCAAGAGTTTTTGACGCTTCTTTGATTATTACATACCTTGCGGCTTCAATGCCGAGTGTTTTTGCGACTTCGTGTATGTCATTAGTTTCGATCCTGGCCGCGTCAACGCCTTCGACTGTCATGACTTTTTTCAGGTTTGACCCGAGCGTGTTTAAAACCCATTCATCGCCCTCTTTCTTCACTACAACCTGTTGCACGCCTTTTATTCCGTACAAGTGCATGTCAAGTATTTTTGATTTTAATTTTTGCATTTCTCTTATGGACATTTCTTCTTTTTTAGGGGAAATCAAAATCTTGTCTTCGTGTACCTTTATCGCGATGTCCTTGATATTTTTTTTCAATCCGTCAACGATCATTTCCTTGTCCAAATTAAACAAAGCCGCCTTTTTTAAATCGATTTTCAATTCCAATTGCGAGTTCAACAAATCGATGACATCGTCTGTCACCATTTCTTTTATCCTAACTTCTTTTATCCTGGATGCGACTTCGCGCGCCTTCTCCTTTGTCTGGTAATTTTTTTCAAGGTAAATGATCATCATCGGGGTCGTGGGGGTGCGCCTTGCATCGAATATTTCCATCAATCTAGGCAAACCCAATGTAACGCGGATACCGGCGGAACCGGCTATGTGGTAAGAACGCATTGTCATCTGTGTCGCGGGTTCGGAAATGGATTGGGCAGAAACTATTCCGATGGCTTCGCCCGGTTCATAAACATAAAGCTTGTACGCTTTTTTCAAATTTTCCAGTATCTCTTCCCTCTTTTTCTGCGATATCTTTTTTTCTTCGAATATTTTTTCAGCTCTTTCCATTATCGCCTTTGGCAGTTCAATCATCTTTTGCAGCCTCCCCGTTTACGAAAGTTTCGACGTCAAACTTGCCCCAGTTTGATTTGGCAGGGTCTATTCCGTCTTCTCCCGGTAAAAATTGGACAACGGAATTTGTTAAATCTCTTACAGTCATGTCATATTTTACTTTCAAATCCTGTAACGCATTCACGAGACGGCGTTCCATGTAACCGCTGTGCCTTGTTCTTAGCGATTTATCCATGAGGCCTTCACGCCCGTTCAGCGAGTCCCAGAAAAATTCAAATGGCGACAACCCCGCTTTAAAGCTTGTACCCACGAAGCCATGGGATATTGGAGACAAATCGCCTTTTTTGAAATGGGGCAGCGTCCTGTTTAGGTAGCCTCGGTGTACCCTTTGGCCTAATACAGTCTCTTGGCCTATGCAAGCCGCAGTCTGTGTTACGTTGACCAATGAACCTCTCGCACCGGTTCGCGCCATGTATATTGTATCATTTTCCGGAACGTGAGAACTGACAATTTCACCGCATTCGTTAACCGCTTTAGCCAGCTTCTGCATTATGTAAACTTCAAGTGATGCATTCAATGACCTGTCCGGCAAACCTTCAAGCTTGCCTTTGTTGAACTGGTCTATCAATTCCGCAACTTCCTCTTCGGCTTTCTTTATCGCCCTTGTAACAAGTTTTTTCGCCTCTTCGGAAAGGTCATTATCGGATATGCCCACAGTAAATCCTCTGATATCAAGCATCGCGCTTCCGAGCCTAGAAACCTTGTTTATGAAATCGCTCACTTCGCCCGGCGTGCTCATTTTTTCTATTTTATCTATGATCGCGCCTTCTTCCGCCCCGACTGCGCTTTTGTCTATCACGCCCTTCAAAAGTTTTCCGTTCTTAATCACGACAACCGAATCGTCATCGTTCTTGCTGGTCTTATACCAGGTTGAATGGAATTCCATGTTTAAACTCTCCGGCAAAAGCAAACTGAAAATTTCTTTGCCTGTAATCTTCTCCTTATCAGGCAACTGCATATCAATGCCTGCATACGCCAATACCTGCGCAGCTTCTTCCTTGGTGAAAATTGAATCTTTCTTAGTCAATACGAACAATCCGGATATATGGTCGTTCTTAGGCGCGATTATAGGGCCTCCGAATCTCGGAGAACGTATCTGGTTTTGTACCTCCATCAATAACATCGCTTCAGCCTGGGCTTCCTCAGTCTGGGGAACGTGCAAGTTCATTTCATCCCCGTCGAAGTCTGCGT
>CAYZCD010000036.1:3405-7841 GCA_964476825.1 uncultured archaeon | reverse complement strand
TTCAAATCTCACCCCCCGCACTTTATTTTTAATTTTTTCTGGTCATACGAAGAAAAAACACGAATGTTTTAAATCCTTTCGAAATTAATTAAAATCGTGCAAGGCAGCTGGCAGTATCTGGGCACGAGTTCTTCGATGTACACATCCCCTTCCGTCGTGCTCGACCAATGCGTTTCCAGCAACCCGCTCGCGGATATGTTTGCGGGCAACGGATTCTATGTCGCAAGGGCGATGTGCGATGCGCACATAGATGACGATGAAATACACCGGCGCGCAAATGAAATGGATGCGCTGATAATTACCAAGGACGGAGACTTTACAAGAAGCCGCAGGGCGATGGTCTTAACCCCGAGAATGAGGCTCGACCCCGGCGGGCGCGATTTGATTTTACACGACGCTTTCTACGTTTTTGGAATGGAAGACCATCCTTTGGTGGACAGGCAGGGAGCTTACGCGGACAGGCTTAAAAGGCTGAGAGAAAGGTTTTCGGCGTACGGACACCCCGCGGATGCCAGCAGGCTGGAATCTGATGGAATTTCTTCACATTATTCCCATAACGACCCGAATTACATACCGCCGATAAACAGGCACATACGCAGGCTGCAAGCCGCAGGAGCGGACGAAAAAAGTCGCATAGGAAGAAGGCTGAGTGAACTCGACAAACAAAGGCGCGAACTAGAACGACATGTCCACAATTTCGGATACAAAAGAGGCGTCGGGTTTCCTGTTCCGGCCTGATTTTTTACAAATCCCTGCCAGAATATTCGTTATCCACGGATTTTTTCAATATTATTTCGCGCTCTTTGCGCGCGACAACTTCTTTGACGTGTTCGATTGCATCAATCTCAACGGAAATTGAATCTATGCCAAACTCAATCAATTGCTCGACGAAATTATCGTCTCTCGACGGCGCCTCGCCGCAAATCGAAGTTTCTACTCCGTAATTTTTGCACCGTCCGATCACATATTTTATTAATTTTAAAACTGCGGGCGTGTTTTCCTTGTACAAATTTGAAATCAATTCGTTGTTGCGGTCGACGCCCAATGTCAATTGTGTGAGGTCGTTGCTGCCGAAAGATACGAATTGTATCCCGGCTTTGCAGAAATCGTCTATGGTTAACGCTGCTGAGGGGATTTCAACCATGATTCCTATCTTCACAGTCTTTGGCAAATTTAACTCGCCGGCTAATTGTTTTGTCTTGTTAAATTCATCGGCGTATGCGATGAACGGTATCATCAAATGAATATTGTCCAATCCGCTTTCGTGCAATGATTTGATAGCGTTTAATTCGCATTTTAAAATTTCCTTTTGTTCGAGGCTGCGTCTTATCCCATGGGAACCTAACATCGGGTTAGCTTCTATCGGTTCTTCAGAGCCTCCGGATAAATGTTTAAACTCGTCGGTGCGCGCGTCCAGGGAGCGGTACCAAACCGGTTTCGGGTGCAAAGTTTTCGCTATCGATCCGAGCTTTTCTATTATCATATTTGTCAATTCTTCCGGATTTTCTTTCGCGAGATGTATCGGATGTTTTCCGCTTTCCGTTAACATATGTTCAGCGCGCAGCAGGCCGACGCCGTCCGCATTAACGGCTTCGTGCGCACGCTCAGGGAAGGCTAAATTAACTTTTATTTTCGTAACCGTTATTAATTTTGTTGGGCGCGCTTCTGCGTTGTATTGTTGATCTTCAATTTTTTCAGCCTGTTTCACGGCTTTTATTTCGCCGCGATAAACTTTTCCCGCCGTCGCATCGACTGTCACAATGTCGCCGTCGTGAAGTTTTCTCGTAGCTTCCCGCGTGCCGACGACGCATGGTATGCCCAACTCGCGCGAAACAATTGCCGCGTGCGACGTCAAGCCGCCGGTGTCCGTTACTATCGCGGAGGCTTTTTTCATTATAGGCACCATATCCGGGGTTGTCATCTGCGTGACCAATATGTCGCCCTTGTTTAATTTTGAAAATTCGTTTATGCTCCCGATTTTTTTAACCTGGCCGGATACAAAACCCGGCGAAGCGGGCGAGCCTTGCAAAATTACTTCTTCGTCCGTTATTTCTTCGTTAACTTCGGCTTTAGGCCTGTCCAATGTAGTTATCGGGCGCGTCTGGACTATGTAAAATTTGTTCCGCTCCGTGCACCATTCGATGTCCTGGGGCAGGCCGTAATGGTTTTCTATTTTTTCGGCGAATTCCACCAATTCCGAAATTTCCTCAAGCCCCAACAACTGAGCCTCGACCAATTCCGGCAACACCGCCTGGACCTTGGTGTCGCCGGAAAACACATCGCGTATGCGCATCGTTTCCTTGCGATTAACTTGTATGTCCACGTTTTTCGTGTTCCTGTCATAGGTGTATGTGTCTGGCGTGACTTGGCCTGATACGACGGATTCGCCTAAACCCCACGCGCCCTCGATGACTATCTTTGATTTATCCCCGCTTACCGGATCGGCTGTGAACATTACGCCGGCCTTGTCGGAATTGATTAATCGCTGAACGATTACTGCGATAGCCTGCATTTTCACGTTGTTGTTTTTGTGGTAGAATATCGCGCGCGGTTCGAACAACGAAGACCAGCAGCGCTTAACGCTTTCCAACAATTGCTTGGGCCCGATTACGTTGAGTATTGAAACCATCTGGCCGGCGAATGATGTTGAAGCGGAATCTTCAGCGACCGCCGAAGAGCGGACTGCGACAGGCAACTGGTCGCGGCCGACTTTAATAAAGTCCAAGGCTTTGCCGCTTATTTCGCGAAGCTCGTCGGACATGTACAACGCACGGTAAGAAACGACTATTTCATTTTCTATTGCTGCGTTCATCTGCGCAGACATGATCATTTGCTGTATTTCCTTTGACGCGCTGACAAGGCTGTCGCTGTTCTCGACGTCGACTTCGGAAACAATTTTTCCTATCCTGTCCTGCAGCTTGTTTTCTTCGATGAATTTCAAATAAGAATCCGTGGTAACGACGAAACCTTTCGGCACGGGAAGTTTTATCGACATCATTTCGCCGAGGTTGGCGCCTTTGCCGCCGACTAACGGCGTACTGTTTTTATCCACCTTGTCCAGGGAAATTGTCCACGGCATAGAATAAATTACTTTCCGCGGTTATTATTGTTTTTGTTGTTTTGGTGGCCGTTTTTTACCCTGTATTTCGGGGACATTAACGCCTTTATCGTGTCGCAGTAGCGGAAGAATTTTTTGCCCCGGGCATACCTTTCCCTCGGCCTTGGTATGTCTATCCTGATATCCCTGATTATTTTTCCCGGCCTGTGAGACATGACAAGTATGCGGTCGCACATGAAAACCGCTTCCTCAACGGAATGCGTCACCAGCACAAATGTGCTGGCGCGGGCCCTCAGGCTTTTCCATATTTGCAGGGTTAATTTCTTCAATTTGTCGGCGCCGAATGCGTCCAGCGATGAAAAAGGCTCGTCCATTAAAATAACGTCAGGGTCCATGGCCAAAGCGCGCGCCAGTGATGCGGTGTGGCGCATACCCTCCGAGATTTCGCGGGGAAATGAATTTTCAAACCCTTTCAAACCGACCTTTTTTATGAATTTAATTGCTATGGAACGGCTTTTTTCCAGACCCAAGCCCCGCGCTTCCAAGGGAAGGCGGACGTTTTCGAGAACTGATTTCCACGGCAACAAAGCGGAATGCTGGAAAACGATCGCGATATCTTTTGTCGGCTCCTCTACCGGAACGCCTTTAAACAGGATTTCGCCGTACGAAGGTTTTTCCAGTCCGGACATCACTTTCAGCAAAGTGGATTTACCGCAGCCCGACGGGCCTATTATGCCGAGGAATTCCTTCTCATTGATGCTGAAATTCACATCCCGCAAAACCTGGGCCGTTCCGTCCCTTGAAAAAACTGTCAGGTCGTTAACTTCAATTATTTTCATCAGTACACCTCAAACTGGTTTTTTTCGGCGCGGTCAAACAACGGCCTCCACAAAAGCCTGTTAACCAATATTATTGCGAGCACCATTGAAACCACGGTTATTATTACCAATGTCGTGTCGCCAAGCTCCCACGCGGCCTTGTTTAAAAAATAACCAACGCCTTCCACTGAATATTTTTCTCCCCCGTAAAGTATATACTCGGAAACTATAAGGGAATTCCACGCGCCTCCGAAGGCCTGGATACCGCCGATCACGATTCCGGGAAATATTGCGGGCAGGATGACGTTTTTGAATTCCGAAAGGCCTTTCATTCCGTATGCGTTTGACAATTGCCTTATGTCATGCGGGATCGCTTTTAGGTGGCTAACTATGTTGAACAGCATATACCATTGGGCGCCGGTCATTATCAATAATATCGAAGAAATCTCCGCAACTATGCCGCCGACCCCCAGCGATTTTATCACGATTATGACTATGAACGGAAATAAAGCGAGCGCTGGTATCGATTGGGCGACATCAAACAGGGGCATGAATATGTT
>CAYZCD010000036.1:0-3395 GCA_964476825.1 uncultured archaeon | reverse complement strand
GCCGCGGTTGTCCAGACCAATGCTATGGTAAACGCGGCTACTATGCGCAGGAAGGAAAATAATATGTAACGCGGCAAATTGTAAACTTCCGGATATTTTTGCAGGGTTTCCAGCAACGGGGCAGGGGGCGAGCGCAGGAAAATTATGAGGATGCCGATCAGGAATGCAAACGCTATCACGTGGCCGATAAACTTGTACAGCGGAGCGTAACGCGTGCGTACCGCGTGCATGCGCGGATTGTAACGCCTCTGCGTCCGGCTGCGCGCTATGGCGTGGTAAACGTAAGGGGTTTTCTTGAATTTCTTTTCCGTGAGCAAATTTACAAAATTGTCGAACTTGTCCATGAAACGGAAGATGCGCTCCTTCTCGGACCTCGCGTATTTACCGACAAATTTAGACAGAATAGATTCCTTTTCAGTTCCAGCTTCCGACGAGACCAATTCATATTTGTATCTCTGGGAATAGTCGATCAGCGGGCGCCAGACGAAAAGGTTTATGGAAGAGACGATGGCGACGATAATTAAAAGCCCGAGCAAAGCGGACGATATGTTGCCCAAATTAAAAACCGCATTGGCCAGATAATAACCGATGCCCGGCAACGTATATTTTTGTGTGCCGTATGATATGTATTCCGCAGCGATCAGGAAGTACCATCCGCCTCCCCATGCAAGCATGCTGTGGGTTATGTAATTTGGAAATATCGCCGGCAACACGGTGTTTTTTATGAACCTCCAGCGGCCTATTCCATACGCTTTGGACATGTTCTTAATTTCTTCCGGTATGTGTTTCACGGAACCATAAACGCCGAGCGTGGGCGACCATGCCATGCCCGTGAAGATTAAAAGTATTGAAGCCATTTCTAGGCCAAATTCCCCGGAAAAATTATTTACGAAAAATATGACCGCGGCAGGCAGAAAACCCAGAACAGGAACGTCCTGCAACACGTCAATGATTGGTATCATGATATTGGCCGCTTTTTTGTTAAGGCCCGTGATTATTCCATAAGGCAGCGCAAAAAGCGAAACAAGTATGTACGCTACTGTCATCCTGAGAAGCGTGCGGAAGATGAAATAAGGCAAATTCGCGGTTTCGGGGTTGCTTTTGGCGCTGATAATAAAATTTGACAATAAACCGTAAGGGTCTAGAAAAACGAATAGGACTAAACCCGCCAACAAAGCCAGCCAAGCATTTTTCATAATGCAGCGTATATTATACTAAAAACCCAGATGTTAAATACCCTTTTGGCCATAAAAAAAAGCTTATTGGACTTCGATTGTCCTGCACTGGCCGGAAACCTTCTTTGATGCGATTTCCAGCGCGCGTTTCGCCTCTTTTTCACTGCCTTTCGGCACGCGCAATTCCATGATAGCCTGGTTTTTGAAAACGCGGGCAGCGGTTCCGACAGGTTTTCCGAAGCTTTTTCTCATGCCTTCCTGGAAACGGTCTGCGCCTGCTCCGGTTGCGAGCGAGTTTTCACGGAGAACCTGGTACGGATAAACTAAAACTTTGAGGAAATAATTTTCCAATGTCAACGTCTTTTCAAGATGCTTATTCGCTCCTTGCCTAGACGCTTCCAAAGCGTTGTCGCGTATCTGGACAGGGTGCATTGAAACTAAACGGAAAATTTTTTCAAATTTCTTTTTCTTGGATCCCATTTCAAACTGGGTTATCTTTGCCGCAGGCACGCCGACGACGTAGCCTTTCTTTGGCACATGGATGGATATCCTCGTGTAAGGCCTTTGGAACTTCGAATAACATCTGCCCGGTCTTATCGCCATATCAATCGCTTTCACTAGTTTGTAGGGAATAGTTTAAATAGGCTTTTGGTTGGTTTCTCACGTTATAATTCCACTATAACCGTCTTTCACAACTTTCTATAAACTAAACCTGCACGGTCAGGTTCTTTGAATCAAAATAGGTTCCGTCATTCGCGGAGGCATTCGCATTATAGATCCCAGAACCTGTATAAAACCAATCCCACTGGAATTGGTTACACGGACTACTACAAGTTTTGCATCGGGAGCCACACCCCTAAGAGACGAATTTGCAGTAACTATACCGGCAACATGTGTACCGTGTCCATCTCCGTCGGTTGCATTGTCCTCTTCTTCGCCACCATTAGGACAACAACCTCCAATAAATGGAATTGGATTGTTATCACAAAAACATTTTTCCGCTACTATCTTTCCGCTAAAAGCAGTGTGGGAAACGTTAACACCCGTGTCAACTACGCAAACAGTAACACCCTTTCCTGTTATATTAATACCACTGGTTTGTAAAGACCATGAATCATCAACATTAATCAATGGTATACTCTCAGATAGAAGCTTTCTCGTTTCAATAACCGAATTTATACTTTTAACCAAAGGATTCTGCTTCAGTTTAGCTAATCCGGATTTTGTTATATAACCAGATATATGAGCTATCAAATCAAATTTGTGTCTAATGATAAAATCTTGATCTGAGACGTTTCCAAGAATTAAGTTCTGCGTACAATTGATTTTCCCTTCCGTATCACCCAATGATGTGCAACTAGTATTATTTTCATAGAGCGATATAGAAACTCTAGCGTATTGTTGAGATTTTAGTAAATCAATAACTCTGTCATCGATATAAGTTCTATCAGACGAATTTCCTATTTCTGATAAATTACTATTAGCCTCCGAATATCCAGCTAAAGAGAAAGAGATTAATAATATCGAAAATGCTATATAGGTTAAAAAATATCCTGTATTTCCAAAGTATTTGTAAATACTTCTCACCTTGTCACTGATACTACACTCTGATTCATACTTATTACTTGGCCGTTAATGGTCACAAAAACATTATATTCGCCGTTTTCAAAAGGACCAAAACTAACATATCGACCTTTACAATCTATCGACTGAACGCAAGTAGCACCATCTTTTTGCGAGTATATTTCAAAGTTTATTGTAAGATTATCTGTTGACTTATTAAGATAAACTCCCACCGTCTTACAAGGTGTAGCTGTACGTATACTTTGTTTTATTTCTATGTACCTTCCTAAAGGAATTATTGTATTGATATGTTTTTCACATTCTTCGTAATCGTAATTTTTTATAATATTTATTTTTGGTGTAGTTAAACTACCAGCCCATGTTATTCTATGTATACTAGGATCATTTACCAGTTTATTAAATCCATTTCTACTAATGTTAATTGTGACCCACTCAGGCGTTATATCCGATCTGTATTCTAAAATCACCTCACCCTTGGACAAAAACGAAAGAGCCTTATTGGTTTCAGTGTTGTTGTCGGTCATAAAGGATATTTGAACATAATTTTCTTTTGCCAAAATATTTTCTATCGTATTTTTATCATACTCATCAATATTCGTGTTTCTGCTAGGTATAAAAAAAAAAAAAAAAATTATT
>CAYZCD010000035.1:0-8783 GCA_964476825.1 uncultured archaeon | reverse complement strand
TTTGGATGGAAAAAATAAGGAAAATATTCCTCGACATGGGATTCAGCGAAAAGGCGGGACCGCTTGTTGAATCAAGTTTCTGGTGTTTCGATGCGTTGTACCAACCGCAGGACCATCCCTCCAGAGAATTAGCTGATACATTTTATATGAAACTGCCGGCAAAATCAAATTTGCCGGACGCACAAATTGTCAACAACGTAAAGCGCGCGCATGAAGCGGGCACAGGCGGTTCGACGGGATGGATGTACAAATGGTCCGAGGATATAGCCAAAAAACCTGTGCTACGCACACACACTACTGCCGTGTCGGCCAGAAGCCTGAACGGATTAAAGCCCCCGGCAAAAATTTTTTGCATAGGGCGCGCATTCCGCAATGAGACTGTCGATTATAAGCATTTGCCGGAGTTTACCCAGGTTGAAGGGATCGTAGCGGATGAGAACGTCACTTTCCGGGACCTTCTAGGATATTTAAAAGAATTTTACTGGAGACTCGGATTTGAAAAAATAAGGTTCCGGCCGGCATACTTCCCGTACACCGAAATGAGCGTTGAGCCGGAAGTTTATTTCAAGGAGAAAAAAGAATGGGTCGAATTGGGCGGGGCGGGAATTTTCCGGCCTGAAGTAACCAATCCGCTCGGTGTTGATGTACCTGTGCTGGCATGGGGATTAAGCCTAGAAAGGCCGATAGCGCTAATGACAGGGTTAAATGACATACGCAATTTTTATTTCAAAAATGATTTGAAACTGCTGCGTGATGCGAGGGTGAATGTCTGATGGCCGTAGTTACATTTGACAGGAAAGACTTTGAATTTTTGCTCGGCAAGAAGTTAAAAGATTCAGATTACACCGAAATTATTCCGATGATAGGCGTGACTACCGAGGCGATTAGCGCAGATTCCGTAAGCTTTGAAGTGTTTCCCAACAGGCCGGACATGCTTTCCGTCGAAGGTTTTGCGCGTGCGCTGGCCGCATTCATGGGCAAACCGAAAAAAATAAAATACAGCGCGCCTGACGTGCACGGAACTATCAAAGTCGACAAATCCGTAGATAGCGTGCGCCCGTATGTCGTTTGCGCTGTCATACGGGGGATAAAACTGGACGACGGCACGCTGAAATCACTAATACAATTCCAGGAAAAAATACACGAAACTTTCGGACGCAAAAGGGAACGAGTCGCTATTGGGGTCCACGACGCGTCTAAAATAAAATTTCCTTTGAAGTATGCGGCATACGACCCTTCCAAGATTTCGTTCGTCCCGTTGGACATGAAAGATGAAATGAATCTCTCCCAAATCCTGCAAAAACACCCGAAAGGGAAAGATTATGGCTGGATACTCCAAAAGGCCGGAAAATATCCCGTCATAACCGACGCCAATGATAATGTCCTTAGTTTTCCGCCTATAATCAACGGGGAATTGACGCGCGTAACGGAAAAATCCAGGGACTTGTTCATAGACGTTACGGGAAATTCAAAACATTACATATCCAAAACGTTGAACATGATTTGCGCGTCGCTGGCCGACCGCGGGGCCAAAATCGAGGCCGTGGAAATAGTTTATGGAAATAAAAAAGAATTGACGCCCGGCGTGGGCTGCCAAAAAATCGATGTCAACACGGATTACATAAACGGGCTCCTGGACACGGATTTAAAAGAAAACGAATTGAAAACCCTGCTGGCCAGGATGGGCTTGGATCTTGCCGAGGGCGCCGCGTCTGTTCCGTGCTACAGGACAGATGTCATGCACCAGATGGATATAGTTGAAGATGTTGCGATAGCTGTCGGTTACGACAAATTCGAGCCGCGCATACCAAAAATACCTACGATGGCCGAACGCGATGTAATTTATGAAAAATGTCGCGTGATAAAGGAAATTATGGTCGGACTCGGGTTCGAAGAAACCGTTTCGTTCGTGTTGACTAACGACAAAAAACAGTTTACTATGATGAACTCGCAGGCTGAGGAATGCGCGACCATACTGAACCCGAAGACGGAAGATTACACGGAATGCAGGAGGCACATAACACCGTCGCTTGTTGCAGTGTTGGCGGACAACAAACACAACGAATATCCGCAGAAAATTTTCGAGGCTGGCGACTGTGTTGAACTGGCTAACAACGATACCGGCGCGATTAACGTGCGGAAGTTTGCAGCTGCAACATGCCATGCAAACGCAGACGTGAACGAGATAAAATCTGTTTTAGAAACTTTCTCCCACCTGTACGGGATAAAATACACACTGAAAAACTCGTCGCATCCGTCAATGATTAAAGGCCGGTGCGGGGACATTGTTGTTGACGGGAAAAAAATCGGCGTCATAGGCGAAATATCCCCGGAAGTTTTAAAAAACTGGGGGTTGGAAAATCCCGTTGCTGTTTTTGAGATGGTCGTTGGGTAACTAGAATCATACCTGATAACTAGAATCATATCGATATTGAGAAAACCGTAGGTTTTCTCAAATAGGAAACCAAGGTTTCCTATTCAGTATACGATATGCTTCAGTTTACTATGCGTATGATTCAGTTTACTTTTAATCGAAAATAAAGCCGAAAATTTTTGACATTAAGCTTGGGTTCCTTTTCTGGTACTGAAGCCCGATTAATGAATGGGCAAGCCTCGTTATTTCCTCGGATGCGGCGGAACGCGGGTTCGCGCTCACGATCGGCCTGCGAAGAGCTATTGACGCGGGCACGTTAACGTCCTCCGGTATCTCCGCTGAAACGGACAGGGATAGCATCTGTTCGACTTCTCGGCGCGTCATTTCGTGCTTATGGTTGCGCACGCGGTTAAGAACCACGCCCGTTATCCACTTGTCTTTGTTTTGGACCACTTTGACCGTTTTTAATGCGTCTGCAACCGACGGCAAATCCGGATTGGTGACTAAAATTATTTCGTTCGCGGCGTCCATTGCGGCCTGCGCCTCGCGCCCCAAGCCTGCGGCTGAATCGAGTAAAATCATGTCCATTGTGCCGTCCAAGTTAGCGACAACTTCGCTTAACGTGGCCGGATCGACGCCTTTCATTTCGTCAAAAGATATGCCCGCCGGGAGGACGTAAAAACCGTCTTCGTGCATGTAAACCGCGTCGCGTATCCTTGCCTGGCCGCGCATTACATCATGCAATGTCGTTGGCGTTACGGGCATGTTTAAATGAAAACCGATGTTCGGGGTTGTTACGTTGCCGTCTATTACCATCACTTTCTTGTTTAGTTTGGCCATTGATGATGCAAGGTTTGCGACCAGTGTTGTCTTGCCTACGCCCCCTTTCCCGGACGTGACGCAGATTAAACGGGTCATGAGTTTTCTACGCCTCTAAAACAAATAAATCAATGATGCGGGCCTGATGGGATTTGAACCCACGACCTTTTGCTGTCTCGCCGCGGAAACCGCAGTTTCCAGGTTAGAAGGCAACCGCTCTGTCCAAGCTGAGCTACAGGCCCGTGTTGCTAGAAACAGGTGCTATTCTGTATGCGCCTGTTTCAGTTTACCTATACAGTATCGATATGATTTGTGCACAAGCATTTATTAGCTCTTTTTTATTATCCCGCCGATGTCTGGGACGGATATCCACGCGGACATCGCGCCGAAACCCGCCTTATCGATGTTAAAAGGTTTTACGGGTTCCGGGCTGGAAAGGAAAATTAAGATGCAGTATTTCTTGCACTTGAAAAGTTTGTAAAACATGCCGGGTTTTTCTATGCCGTCAGATTTGCCGTATTTTTTTAACAATTCCATCACGCGGCGCGGGGTCAGATTTGAAAATTGCATCACGTTTTTCACGTTCGCTCTGATCCGGACGGGCTCGCCGGAGTTTTTGAAATAAACAATATCCCCCCTGCTTATTCTATTCCACGGCAATCTCTTAGAGGAATACCAACGAGATTCTATGGTTTTTCTACGATCCAGTATTTTTTCTGCCAAGCCCCAGGATTTTTTCATTATCGCAACGTGATTCATTGACTACCACTTATTTAAATTGGGCGGGATAATTTATGTTAGATCAGAATGGGAAAAAACACCTGCGTTATGTCCGTGAAGGCGTTTTATGCAGGCCAAATTACATTTAATTTGTGCCTATAAACGCCGCTTGTTTTCCCCTGGTCGTGAATTTTTTTCTGGCTGTTTGTCCTCTTCCGGGGAGTAAACTTACGGACAGTTGACGGAAACAGATGCATCGTAAACTGAAGCATACCGATAGTGTGTACGGTATGCTTCTAACTGCTTTGCATCTGTTTCGGTTTGCACCCACTGGTTTGGAGGCGATGAAAGTGCTGTATGGGATAAGCGAAGTGGACCTATTAAGAAGCCGTGTTGTTGTGTTGGAGAATGTTGTCAAATCCGGCTTGCGGTTAACGCAGAAAAAAAGGATGATTCTGCGTGAAATAGTGAAAATTTCCGGGCGGACCACGTTTACATCGGCCGTCGATAGGGTTTCGCGGGAGCTTTCGATGCCGTATTCGACGGTCAAATGGAACATGATGAAACTAAGATCTTCCGGCCTAATCGTCGCGGGCACGAAGGAGAGGCAAAGCCTGCCGATAGTCGTAACGGAGTTCGGCCGCGTGGCCGCGGACCTGCAAGAAGTGGATTGACAAAGGTATAAATTGTTTACACTTTCAATCTGAGTATAATGACGATTTCGGACGAGACCAAATGGCAGAAAACGTGGAAAGAAAAGGGGATATTTGAACCGAAGGTGGATACAAAAAAGGAAAAATTCTTTTTCACAGTTCCGTATCCGTATACTAGCGGCACTCTGCACGTCGGGCACGGACGGACGTATACGCTCGGGGACATAACCGCCCGCTTCATGCGCATGCAGGGATTCAACGTACTCTGGCCGCTTGGATTCCATATTACAGGCACACCCATATTGGCTGTTTCCAAACGGATTGAGAACGGGGAAAAGAACGTAATCAAAGACCACGAAGAATACGTTTCGCTTCACGACCCGAAACGCGCGAAAGAAATCGTAGCCAGTTTTACAGACCCGAACAACGTTGCAAAATACTACGCTTCCGTCATAAGCAAGGACATGACCGAGCTCGGATGTTCCATAGACTGGAGGCGCGATTTTACAACCGGGGATAAAATTTACAACCAGTTCATAAAATGGCAGTACAGCCACCTGAATAAACTTGGATATTTGAAAAAAGGGGAGCATGCGGTCTTCTATTGCACCGCGGACGCCAACCCCGTCACGACGGACGACGTCAAGGGCGGCGATGAGATGTCGATGTCCATAGAAAAATTTTTCCTTATAAAGGAAAAAATGGGCGACGGTTACGTTGTTGCTGCCACTTTGCGGCCGGACACATTATTCGGAATAACCAACGTCTGGGTAAACAAAGAAGCGGATTACGTAAAGGCCAAAGTCAACGGCGAGATTTGGTACATTTCTGAAATTTCCGCGGGCAAATTGAAGAACCAAAATATGGAAGTTGAATTTATCAAAAAAGTGAAAGGGTCTGAGCTTGTCGGGAAAGAAGTGGTTATACCGCTTTCTGAAAAAAAGGTGAAAATATTCCATGCTGATTTCGTTGATGCCGGCGTGGGAACGGGCCTTGTCAATTCCGTTCCGGCGCACGCACCTTACGATTATGTCGCGTTAAAGTCCATACCGGAAGGAAAAACAATAAAACCCATTTCCGTAATAAACGCAGACGGCAAAGAATCCCTGGCAATCGAAGTGTGCGACAGCATGGGAATAAAATCGCTTAGCGAGGCTGATAAACTTGACAAAGCCACTAAAGACGTTTACGCGGCAGAATTTTACAAAGGCGTTACAAACAAGGCTTGCGGAAAATTTGCCGGGCTGAAAATCAACGATGCTAAATTGCAGATTTTTGACGGGCTGGTAAAAGAAAATTCAGGCGCTTTCATGTACGAAAACGCCAGCACAGACATGAAAAACCGGGCCGTAAGATCGATAACATGCCGGTGCGGCGGAAACGTAATTGTCAAAGTTATCAGGGACCAGTGGTTTTTAGATTATTCCAATTCGGAATGGAAAAAACTTACCAGAAAACTCCTGGCTCAGATGGATATCACGCCGGCGATGTACCGCAAACAGTTTGAAGAATCAATCTCATGGCTCCATGAATGGGCGTGCGCGCGGCACCGCGGTTTGGGCACAAAATTACCGTACGACGATAAATGGATAATAGAATCGTTGTCAGATTCAACAATCTACATGGCTTTTTACACAATAGCCGACGAAATAAAAAAGAACAATTTAAAACCAGAGAACCTTACAGAAGATGTCTTTGACTATGTTATTCTTGGCAAAGGCGAAGCGGCAAAAATAAAAACGATAAATAAAAAAACGCTCGACGCGATGCGCAGCGAATTTTCCTATTGGTATCCGCTTGATGAACGAAGGACGGCGCCGGCCCACATCCCAAACCATCTGACATTTTTCCTGTTCCACCACGCGGCCATTTTTCCGGAAACTATGTGGCCGAAAAGGGTTTCGATTAATGAGTTACTAATAGCCGAAGGCAGGAAAATGAGCAAATCCCTTGGCAATGTTATTCCTCTTGCGGCCGCGATACGGAAACACGGCGCCGATACCATAAGATTGTTCTTAGCTTATTCCGCCGACGCCTCGTCCACGCTTGATTGGAGAGAGAATGAAGTTGAAAACCTGAAGTCAAGGATTGAAAGGTTCTGTGAAATCGTGAAACACAATTCAAAACCCCTGATAGGATCGATTGCGGGAGAGTGGTTTGTGGAAGAATTTTACCAAAACCTGCGCACCGCGGAAAAAATCATGAAAACGTACGGTTTCCGCGCGTACATACAGAAAATGTTTTTTGACACGCTGTGCAATGCGGAAAACCTGATAAACAGAACCAACGATTACGGCGCGATACAGTCCGTTGCAAAAGACTGGGTCCTTGCTTTGTCCCCGGTGATACCGCACACCTGCGAGGAGTTGTGGAAACCAATTGGCGAGGGCCTTGTTTCAACGCAAACTTGGCCTTCCGGGAAAGAATTAAGCAGGAAATACGCGCTGTTGGAAATTATGTTTTCGGGGATGTTAAAAGATTTGAACCAGCTGATAAAAATTGCCGGCGCCAAGAAAAAAGTTTTTATCTACGCTTCATCGGAGGAAGAGAAAAATTATATATCAGAGTCGTCGGATTATATAAAAAACACAATGGGGTTTGAAAAAATAACCGTGTACGGGCCAGGCGACGAAGTTTATGACCCGTCGCAAAAGGCTTTGAAAGCTAAAACAGGAAAGCCTGGAATTTATTTGGAATGATCACGGGCATACCACCGAAGTTTCAACTATGTTGGAAGATGTCCCAATCCTCACGGAATGTTTGCCCGGGGCTGCGGGATAATCTATCGCCAATCCCGAGTCGCCCGGCTGCACGCCGTAAAGGAATTTTATTTCCTGTTGGGATAATACACGGCTGTAAACCCTGATCTCGTCTATTGTTCCTATGAAAGACTGGGTTGCATCGAAACCGCCGCCCACCACATCCTGTTCCTGCGCGGCTACAAATGAACCTCCGCCCGTTATTGATAACCCGGACGAGATTGTTCCGGAAAACGCCTGCCGTGAATCTTTGTACATCTTTGCCTCGCCTCCCGCGCTTTTCCAAGTCAATGCGATCTGATGCCAGTTGCCGTCGTTGGGCTGCACGCCCGTGTTTACGTTATTGCCTTTCACATAGATGTCGAAGCTTTGGTAATTGTACGGCATAAAATCATTATCCGAAGCCGACGACGCGTAAGAAACCGGAGTTCCCGCAGTGGTCCCGTCAGTCGATTTCATCCAGAACACTTCAGTTATCTGCGTCGACGGAAAAGTGATTGCCGGATTTTTGATTATGTATTTTGCCAGGTTGCCGTCGAAACGCACCGCCTTTCTGGACCGGCCGTCTTCCCATGCAGGGTTGCCCATGATATTGCCGTTGTTGCCGTTTCCGGAACTGTCCGCCGCTGTTATGCCGGATCCTTCGTCGAGTTTCCAGTATAAAACAAGCCCGCTGTTGATGACGCTGTTGCCGTCTACGTCTGCGACCAATATATCTTGCGTTGACATATTCGAATTGCCCTGGTTAAGCACGTAAACTTTGATGTTTCCGCTTGAACAATAAATTCCTCCCGCCGGTATCGTTATTGAATCGGATGTTTGCGAATAAGTGACGCTGGAAAACCAGATTGAGGCCGTGCCAACTATCCCCACTGTGATTAACATTAACATGACTAACGCGATAACGGGCGTAATCGCTTTCATAAAGAAAGTTGTTTTATCTGATTAAAACATTTAAGCCTTACCCCGGATAGGTAAATGGTTGTTATGAGAGTTGTATGGGACATGGACGGCGTGCTGATAACGGGCCGCGGGACGACCCACATGGCAAACGGTTACGATGGGGACCCGAAATATTTCATGCAAAGGTTCGTATTGGAATGCGGGCTTGGAGGAAATCCTTTATACGGCATTAAAAGCGAAGACCTCGAGCGCGGTTTTGCGGAATGGGAAAACAATTACAACAAAGGCCCGATAACTACGATCGGCCAGCTGGCTGCGTGCCTGACCGATTTAAGGCACAAACTAAAAGTTTTTCCGAGTTCGGAACAAACGGTTTACACCAAGAACGCAGTCCTGGAAGGATTGGATATGCGTTCAGTGAAATACATTGCGCGCGGCCTGCCGTACAATACGGGCGCCGAGGAATGTGTAGGCAGTTTCCACAAGCGCAGCGTGAGGCAGCTGCTTTTTTCGAACAGCAACGTATCGTTGGTAGACGTGGTTGCGAAAAAATTC
>CAYZCD010000034.1:0-9222 GCA_964476825.1 uncultured archaeon | reverse complement strand
GGGCGAGCCGTGGGTCTTCACATCGATGCGCGACGCGATGCCCGTTTATGATCCGTCGGGTTATGTCGAACCTTTGAGCCGCTTGTTAAAAGAAGGCCGCATGGGAGGGACGTTTGAAAGGTCGCAAATGCTGATGCAACGAGCTCCATTACGCCTGGAAGATGTAAGGAAAATATTCCTTGAAGACATAACCGCGGATCTTTTGTTTGCAATGGTAGAATCCGGACAGGCTGTGTTAATGTTTTATGGCATCGCTCCGCCGTCCGCAAAAAATTTGGGCGCGGCATTACGAAAAAATTTCGTCTCAAGGAAAATACTTCCCGGATTTTACGCCGACCTCGTGGATGAATTTTACGCAATTACAAGAAAAATCGACCATGGAGAACTGACAAAAATAACCGCAAAAGAGATAGATTCGTGGGTCGTAAAAGCGAAAGATTTTATCTATATGATGGACACGATTTTTTCCATGCTGGAAAAAGAAAAGAAAAAAGAAATGATTGAAGAATCTAACAGCGTTGCGTTTACAGCCTGCAAAAACATACTGAAAAAACGCGGGGTAAAGGTCAACGACAAAAACATCCTGCATTTTGTGGAAAAAGAATTAGTTAACACGGGCCTGGTGTCGAAAGGCTATTTGGAAATACTGAAAAAAATAAAATTGATGAAAAAAGCGTCCGACAATGACAAGCTCAATGAGGTGACGGAAAAGGATATTTACACATCCAGGCTGTACGCCAAGAATTTGGAATCGTTGTTAAAAGAGGTTAAGAAATGAACCCCAAAAAAACAAAATCAATGATAGACAAGCTTACAAAAAAATATCCCACTATAATAAAGTCCATCTGGATGACCTCTTCTTCCGACGAAGGCAAAGAGGACACGGTAATATTCCTTCTGGATGACACGAACCAGGTTGACTCAATAACGACGAACGAAATAAAGCTGGAAGCGCAGAAAATTTCCAAAATCCTGAAATTGCGCGGCGAAACCGATCTGATATTTTACAAACTATCGGATTATTGGGAATTGATCCGGCACGGGTCGCCGGTCACGTTCACGGAAATACGCGACGGCATTCCGCTTTACGACCCGTCGGGTTTCTTTTTGCCGTTGAAAAAATTGCTGCTGGAAGGGCGTGTTCCGGGCACAAAAGAGGCGATGAAATCCTTGATACAGCAATCTCCGCTGAGATTATTGCGAATTGAGCGTATCCACACAATCTCGATAATGGATGCGTTGTCATCCGCCGTAGTCGATGCTGCGCAAGCGCCATTGTTAAACATAGGCGTGTCGCCGCCAACCCCAAAAAATGTGCCTCAACAACTTCGAATACATTTCGTACGGAAAAGGAAATTGGCACCGGAGTACGTGAAATATTACGAAGACGTCATAAAGACTTGGAAAAGTTTGGAGCATGGTGAATTGAAAGTCATAACTCCGGAAAAAATCGACGAAATGGTTGAAAAGGCGACGCGATTCGTTGAAAAAATGGAAGACCTGATGGAAAAATTGGACAAATAAAATAAGATGCCGAATCATACAAATGTATGATTCATGGTTTCGCCCAGTCTATCGTACCGCCTTTCAACTTTGCCAGAGCATCGAGTTCTTTTTTTAATTTATCCACACGGATCTTGTCGGGCGTAAATTCTTTGGAGATAGATTTCGGCATATCTGTTCCGGTAAGGCCTTCAACATAACCGCTCATCTGCTGTAAGGTTTTCCTCGCAACGGGAGTTGGTATGCCGCCTCTGGAAATTCTGGATATTTCATCGTCAACTGTTTTATAGCCTTGCTCCAAACGGTCGCGAGCCTGGTCGCGTGCGTGTCTCATTATCAAATCCAATTCACCGTTCATTATAGCGTGTTTTTCCTTCAAGAGCCCGCCGTAATTGCCGCCTCTCATCATGCCCCTTGCCTGATCAACATAAGCGATGGCCGCAGAATATCTTCCTTGGTCTACGCTTCTTTTTGCGGAATCAACAGTGCCGTTCAGGGCCTGCAGTTTTCTCTCGTAATTTTGTTTTACCATAATTAACAAACGCGCCGCATGGTTAAATTAATTCTTATTTTTAAAAAAATCGGATAAAAACAACTAACCAAAATAAAAATAAAATTTGGGCGCAGTTTGCGCCCGGTTAATTAAGAATATTAGAAACCGCCGCGGCTGCCCTTTGGCTTTCCTTTCAAAAGCTTTTCCCAGGCTTTCCTGTCCGCTTTCACAGCTTCCCTATCGACCTTGGACTCATGTCTCGTTTCCTCTTTCGACAAAGACGTTTCAATATGACCCAATCTTGTCTCGAGCTCCGAAATGTAAGTTTTATCTTGTGGTTTCAAAAGGTCGGGCGCACCTTCAAAAGCTGTTCTCACAGCCTTAACTTCAGCTTGCGCGTAACCGACAGCTGTCTTGGCATCTTCCAAACCGTTGCTGACAACGTACGAAGATGACCTGGGCAATATTCGCATAGGTCCCCTGCGCTCGCTTTCTACTTGTCTTTTCAAGCCTGCCGCATTCCCTTCCAATCCCTGGCCTACAGCTTGGACATAATCCTTGAATGCAGACCTTAAACCAGCTCCGACAGTATCCAAAACCTGTAATGCAGCGTTATACCTGTCAACGTCAGCCTTTTTCGCGCCTGCAGTGCCCGCAACCGGAGCAGCGCCCAAATCTGTTTTTGCAGAAGTGTATGCGTCAACGCCACCAAGCAGCATCCTAACAGGATCGCTTGCGATCTTCGTCTTCGGGGCTCTGCCCGGAACATAACCTAAACTACCAAGCGCATTAAGCGCGTTTTTCAAACTACCGACAATTTTGTCATAATCTACAGCCATTTTCAATCAACCTCTCCTATCACGATTTTAAAACCAGATAAGTATTTAAAGACCACCGCGAGACTGCCAGCCCTTCGGTTGGCGCTTCGGACGCGAAATATGCGGCAAATGCAGGCCGCCTTTATGGTCGTCTTTTTTCTTCGGCTTTGCCTTGGCTTTCTGTGCCGGCGTTCCGAGACCGGCATGGTATGTCTCCAATTCGCCCAGTTTTGTATTGGCCCCGTTAAGCCTGCCTTGTGCGCTGGTTATCAGGTTTTCCTCGGCCGGGTTTAGAAGCGCCTCATTTTCCAAAATTGTTCTCATCGCGTCAATCTTTCCCAAGGCGTCGCTGACATAAGTTTTGCCTTTGTCTATCTTTCCCGTTACATAAGTCGCCGATGGTTTTTTCGCGTATGGAACGCCCAAAACCTTCCTACCGCGTTCCTCTTGTCTAACCAATTTTGAAACGCCCGAAACATAACCGGCAGCCTCTTTAGTCAAACCGTTGACCTTTTCCTTGGTGTAAGCTGCCAACTCGGACTGTAAATTATCAACCAATGCGCGGACTTTGGTGTATGTGCCCTTCTCCACCTTTGACGCGTCGGCTGCAGGCGCTACCAGCCCGTTTTCAGCCTTCGCATAAGCTCCGGCTGCAATTTGCAGGACATATTCAGGATCCTTTAATTTCCCGCTTTTGCCTTTCCTTATATATTCCAGCCCGCGCCTCGCGTCCGCCTCTGCAAGTTCAATGCTCATAAAAATTACCATTTCCTCTTTCTTAATTCTTTAAGATTTTTCCTAAGGTCACGCTGCCTTTCCTGTTCAAGTTTCGCCAGCCTTTCATCTTCGGCTTTCTGTTTTTCAATTTTAAATCTTTCCGACAATAAATCCCGGTGGTATTTATCCAGTTCGTCAATGGCGTTCATATCCTTTGCCACATCGCCCTCGACTCCTGTAATGTATTTCTCCTCGGGATCGCCGAGCAGCGCAGCCCGCTTGAGATTGTTTCTGATCGATGCCAGATCTCCGCGCAAGTGTAAAATATAAGATTTTCCGCTGCCAACTTCCTGTCCGTTTTCTTTGACCTCTGCCGTTATCACAATATTGCCGATTTGGCTTTTGGCATTATCTATCGCATCCTTCACCTTTGCAGCTTTGGGCCTGCGCGCATAAGGGACTCCTAAAATTTTTCTGCCCCGTTCCTCTTGGCCGACCAGCTTTTCCACGCCCGAAACGTAATGGACGGCTCTTTGGCCGATTTTGTTCGCAGCTTCTTTTGCATAATCAATTAGTTCTGTCTTTAAGTGATCCAGCCTTGACATCGTCCTGTCGTACCTGTCCACAACGTCCTGCGGCGCATCTTTGGCCGGCTTGTTTGCATATAACGCATTAGAAGCGGTTACATACTGGTTTGTCGCAGCCCCCAAAATATCTGCCGGATTTCTAATCGCCTTTCTGGAGCCCGCTTTGACTTCATCGTAAACTCCCGACCTGAGAAAAGTCAATCCTCTGGTTATAGAATTTTCCGCAACCCCGAGTTTATCCTCTTGGACCATTTATATCTTAGAATATTTTGTCTGTATGATTATTTAAAACTAAAGAACTCGACGAACTCCTGCTCGACGAAATGCAATTTTCCGGGAATTATCAAAACTGCCGGCAATCCGAAACCAGCTTTCAACAGTTCCGCCACAAAACCGTATTTTATCACCTGTTCCGCGGAACCAAGTTTGGACATAACAACCATTTTTTTACCCTCCAATATTTTGGCTTTGTCCAGCCTTTCTAAAATTCGCAAAGCATCCACGACTCCAAGATTTTTACCGTTCTCGACGTCTATGTCCAAAAGCAGCAAACTGTGCAAGCCCAAGCCGATGTTCCCTTTAATTGTGTCATACACAGATTGAGGGAACACGCCGCCCGTTTTCTCCGATAACGGTATAGTCGCGGTCTTGCCGAACTTGTATAACTGCAACCCGCTCTCCGCGACGGCTGTAAAAATCGACGACGCGTGCACTATTCGTGTTGCAACACTCATTTTCTTCGCTTGTATGATCAAATCCGTGTGCGTCGTCGCTGCCAAAGGATCTCCTGAAACCAGTAGGCAAACATTTCCTTTGATTGCCCCGTCCAAAATCCTGCTGAAATCTTCTTCAACTTCTTTTCTCGTAAGGGCCGTTATTTTCCGCCCGGACAGTTCTTCCAATTTCTTAACATCGCCATTCCACAAGTTGGTGTACATTTCAGCGTAAATTGTGTCCGCTTCCCGGATCGCAGCCAAACATCTCAATGAAATGTCGTTCTCGTCCCAGATTCCCAAACACGCGATAGTTAACATAAAACTCCCTTGTCTGATAAACCTTAAATTGGGTATTACGTCATTATTATTATGGACCTTATACGCAAAATCCACCGAATCCTTCACCACGAAAATTTCATCTGGACCATGACGCCCGGAGCGAACGCTTTAACCGCGGTAATAGCCGCATTGTTTTTTATAAAAGCCATTTCTCTCTATCCTGAAGCCGGCGCGCGCATCTACTCCGGTTTTCTTCTCGGCATATCCGTAGGATTCTTTTTTGGCGCATATTGGCACCACATATTCTCCAGAAACTGGAACTTCTACCGAAAATTTTACAGCGTTAAAACAAAGCAAAAACAACGCCTAAAAATGCTCAATAAAAAAATCGACCATGAGCTTCCGACGTACATAGCAGCGGTCTTATTCGGATTTATTTTAGTTTATCTTTCGACGAACAATTTTATTTGGTTAGCATCAGGCATGTTCTTCGGTTTTATTTTTGGCGGTTCGCTCTCGCTTGCTGTCGTTCTAAAGGATCTGAACTAGCGCACAAATTCCACGTTATCCATATTTCTGAAGGCTTTATCGCCCGTAAGGAATTTGATCTCTTCTTCCTTTGCGATGGCATAACCTAATGCATCGACATAAGATAAATTTAGCCTCGAATTGTCAAGCCTAAACTTGGAGGCATTGAATATATGCAAATCATTTATCTGGACAACGAAATGCCTGAAACGATTAAAACAATTCCTTGCGAAATCCTCGCCGTTGGTTTTCAATAAATTATAGTAAAGTTCGTAGAGGTTTTGAATTGACGTAGAAAAATCATAGTTAAGGTATTTTTCATATCTTGGATTTCCATTAGTTATTTCAAACATGGCAAACGTATCCAGAAAAAACCTTACCATTTGCTCCACTCCTTTCTAAGATTATCTTTGATTTTTTGGGAGTCTAACTTGTTATGCTTCAAGGATCCGAAGATCTCTCGTATCGTGTTCATTTTACTTATTTCCAACACCACCGCATCTCCTTCACGCAAACCTTTCTGTTTCACAACCTCGATAGGTATAACAACACCTAGTGAAGATCCCCATTTCTTTACCGTCGACTGCGTCTCGCCCATAACATCACTAGTTAGATTATATATTAGATATAACTATTTAAGCCTTTTTGAAGTGGCGTTCCTATAAACCAACTGTCAAAATCAGATTAACGCGCCCAAGTTCTCTGCGGTCTCTACAATAGCCCACGAATAAACGCACGCTTCAAAAGCCAAATATAAATTTTCCTGCTTTAACCAATGTTTTGAATCATCACGATAAGCTTCCGCATTAAGCAGCGCCTTTTCCCCCGCGTCGCCGGTCGGTTCGACGGAACTTAATTTCTTGTCCAGCCTGTCCAGCCATTTCACGACCTCTTCCCTTGGTATCCTGTCTGTCATCAAATCCTCCCCATGATCTTGAGCGCCAATAAAACGCCGGCTAAAAACATCAGCGTCCAAAAAATAAAAATAAATTTATTGCGCCTGTAGGACAAAAATTCTTTGGCGGTTTTGAATCTTATTTCCATAACACTAATCGTATTAACAAACTAAAAAATAAGTAACGTGCTCAACTTCGACTGAAGCACACGGTAGACTGACTCATACTATGTATGAGTCTAGTTCCCTATGCTTCCAATCACTCGCCTCATCGCACTTTTTTAATCCTTTTATTACGCAATCTTGTCTATGCCAAGCTCGCTTATTCCCAAGGCCGGGGAAGCCTCTTTGTGTACCTGGCCAAGTATGTACGGGCTGTTTACTCCTGTTATTATTGTTATCACCTGGACTTTGCCGTGGAAATCCGGTTGCACACGTGCGCCCCAGATAACCTGCGCCGACGAATCCAAATGCGAAGACACAATCGCACCGATCTGGTTAACTTCGGACAGTTTAAGGTCCGGCCCGCCGGTTATGTGTATCAACGCACCTGAAGCGCCTTGGTAATCAACTTCTAACAACGGGTTCTGCAATGCCTTTGTAACCGCATCGCGAGCACGGTCAGAGCTGTTCGAAAATCCCAAGCCAATCGCAGCGACTCCGCCGGAATGCATTATCGCCTTCACGTCTGCGTAATCCAAATTAACCAGCGACGGCAATGTTATTGTCTCTGTTATTCCTTTGACCATTCCCGCAATCAATTCGTCCGCCACAGCAAAAGCCTGTTGTATTGGCAAATCGCCCGCAAACTCCAAAAGTTTGTCGTTTTCAATGACAATAACCGTATCGCAAGCCTCGCGCAATCTTCCAAGGCCGTTTTCAGCCTTGACAATGCGCGCGCCTTCTATCTTAAACGGCATTGTAACAACGCCGATAACGATAGCTCCCATTTCCTTGGCTATCTCCGAAACCACAGGCGCAGAACCTGTTCCTGTCCCGCCGCCCATTCCTGCTGTTAAGAAGACCAAATCCGCGCCTGTCAACGATTCTTTGAGTTGTGTGCGGCTTTCCTCAGCGGCTTTCTTTCCGATTTCCGGGTAACCGCCTGCGCCCAAACCTCTCGTCAATTCCTTACCAATCAAAATCTTCTTGTCAGATTTTATGACCGCCAAATGCTTTGCATCCGTATTAAGCGCCACAGTCGTGGCGCCTTCAACGCCCATTTCTGCCAATCGGTTGATAGAGTTCGTTCCGCCTCCACCGCAGCCGACTACAACGATCCTGGCGCGTTTCATGCTAAAGCCGAATTCCTGTTCAGTTATCTTTTCGTAATCGAAGTTTTTCATAGTAACTCCGGATTCCGCATTTCCGTGGCCTGTTGCTCCACGATTCAAAACCGACTCCAATATTGACATACAATTCCCCTCCATTCTCTTTTGGTTGAGCTTTTTTGAAACAACGAAAACCACAAGGTTTTCGTGCACAGGAAACGAAGTTTCCTGTGAGCTCACACATAGACAGGCTGTTCTAAACTTGTTAGACAGCCCAAAAGTGCAATATTGAGAAATCCGTCAAGGATTTCTCAAATAGAAAACCCATGGTTTTCTATTACTTGCGCCCGCTCAAACGCGATAGGTTGCCCCATCACGTCAAAGTGCAAACCAAGAATCGGCGTCGAAACGCCATTTACACAAGGAGAAATTCTCCCTAATTGATAATAATTAGTGAAACTGTTATATAAACTTTTTTCGCCCGAAACGTTAATTTTTTGCGGAATCAGGCGAATCCATTTGCCGGCTGAATCATGTGCGTAGCAGCCAGAAGCATACCGGAAGCTAGAAGCATATCGTATACTGTATCGATATGCTTCAGTTTATGGTGGTATGTTTCAGTTTCTCGAATGTTTCCAGCAACCCATGATTCAGTTTCCGATGCATGATTCTAACTCATGACCTGCGCAAAATCGCGAATTGGATTTCTTTTACAAACTCTTCCAGATTAACATCGTACTGCGTCTTGCCGTCACGGCTGCGCAAAGCGATGGTTTTCTTTTCCTCCTCCTTCTTACCGATTATTATCGTATAAAATATCTTTTGCATGGAAGCATTCCGTATTTTGTAATCCAGTGTGCGGTTCTCGTAATCGCCCTCCGCACGAACGCCGGCCGCGCATAACGCCTCAACAACTTTTTTCGAATATGCTATATTATCGTCGGTGATAGGTAAAACCCTGGCTTGAATTGGTGCCAACCACAAAGGGAACGAGCCGTTGTAATGTTCCGTCAAAATTCCCAAAAACCTTTCTATGCTTCCGTATATCGCACGGTGAATGATTATGGGAACAACTTCTTTTCCGTTAGCGTCAACGTATGAAATCGAGAAACGCTGGGGCATGAAGAAATCAACCTGGACGGTTCCGCATTGCCACGTCCTTCCCAAGGAATCCTTGATATGGAAATCGATTTTCGGTCCGTAAAAGGCGCCGTCTCCGGGGTTTATTTTATAATTTAATTTTCGTTCCTTTATCGCAGCCTCCAGCGCAACCTCAGCTTTTGACCAAAGATCGTCCGAACCTATGGAATTTTCCGGTGTCGTTGGCAGTTCGACGCGAAAATCAAAACCACATTGTCAGTCAAATACTTCCATTAAGCCGACGACCTTGGTTAACTCGTCCGTCAACTGGTCCG
>CAYZCD010000033.1:0-9243 GCA_964476825.1 uncultured archaeon | reverse complement strand
AAGAAATCCCAGTTACGTTTATGATCTGCTTAGGCATAGAATCCACATCCCACACGTTTGGAATCGGGATAGCGAACGGCAAAGGCGATATTTTAGCAAATGAAAAAAACATGTTCACACCGCCGAAAAACCAGGGCATAGAACCGTCAAAAGCAGCGAAACATCACCGCGATGTCGCGGAAGGCGTTATGGAAAAGGCGTTAAAAACCGCGAATATGAAAATCTCCGACATAGATTTGATTTCTATCGCTTCAGGCCCCGGCCTCGCTCCGTGTTTATTGGCAGGCATGGAATTCGCAAAAAAACTGGCCTCGGAAAACGGAAAACCGTTAATTCCGGTTAACCACGCAATAGCGCACATCGAGATCGGTAAATTAACAACCAAAACAAAAAACCCAGTCTGCCTTTACATAAGCGGCGGAAACACGCAAATCATTTCTTTTGCAGACAAACGTTACCGTGTACTGGGGGAAACTTTAGACATACCGGTAGGAAACGCCCAGGATTTTTTCGCGCGCAAAATCGGTTTGGAATTTCCCGGCGGGCCCAAGCTCGATGAAATGGCCAAAAACGGAAAATGGGTTGATTTGCCTTATGTAGTAAAAGGCATGGATGTTAGCTTTACAGGCATCGTTACAGCAGCGCTGAAAAAAACAAAGACGGAAAAATTAGAAAACGTCATTTTTTCATTAAACGAAGTCATGTATTCCATGTTAACCGAAATAACTGAACGCGCGTTAGCGCACACGGAAAAGGACGAAGTTTTGCTGATAGGCGGCGTCGCCGCTTCTCAGAGGTTCCGCGAAATGATGGGTATCATGTGCCGAGAGAGAGGTGCGGAATGTTTTGCCGTCCCAAAGGAATACGCTGGCGACTGCGGCGCAAATATCGCATGGGCTGGCTTGTTGTTCCAGGACAACAAGATAAAAAAACTTAACGGCATCGACATCATGCCAAAATGGCGCGTTGACGAGGTAGAAATTAACTATTGATCCGCGTCCTTGCCCTCTATGAGGGATCTCATCTGGTTGACCCTTTTTGCCAGCGCTTCCAGCCCGCGGCCCGCACTATCTATGTTCCTGTATAATTCGCCTGCCAAACCTGTTCTTGGAATTTCCCCGTACAAGACGACGGAAACCTCTGTTGCCAGCCGAACGTCTTCAATAGCACCGAGTATCATGTCACGTATTCCAACCAGCGTTTTTTTCGCATACCCATCCGCTTCCGTCAAGCTCCTACCTCTTTGCCCAATGGCATCCTGCGCGCTGGCGTCGGTTGAAATCGGTTTTCCTGCGATTAGGTCGAAAGTTGTTTTATATACATCAACCCGTTCCGCTGTCGTTTTTGACGCACGCGCGATGCGGCCAGACAACGAATTAAGAACTTCGTTGCCAACCAAAAAATTCTGGCTCGACAGGTGCAAATATATGATTTCGTCGTCCACAGATTCTTTCAATCCCACCGCAGATTCCATAGCATCTTTCCCGGATTTGTATGCCGCCACCGCTGCTTTGAAATCATTTCTCTCAACTGCTCCGCGAGCCTCTGAGAAATACTCCGCCGCTCTGGCCACCGCTTCATCAAACTCCCTGCTCATGGATAACACTATTCCTCAACGACTGCAAGAAATTTAAGCTTCGACAGGCTCTATTTCATAACAACGTACACATTATCCTTTGGTTTAACGGCTTTGTTTACTTTTAACCCGATCGCGTCGCCTTCCTTGGCTTCTTTGACCGGTTCAAATTCGATTTGCATCGATTCAATTTTTTGCGTAAACGAAGTGGAAGGGCCTTCTACCGATATTTCATCGCCAACCTTCAACGTGCCTTCCAGCTCAATTACAGCTACGTTTATCTTGCCGTAGTAATGCGCCACGACTCCAACAAGCTTGCGGTCTTCGTCCATGTTTAAAATCTATGTTCATGATATAAAAATGTATGGAAACACTGGTTTTGCACGACAATAAGCGAGGAGTTAAAACCGCCGCAAGGATATTGAAAAAAGGCGGCATTGTAATTTACCCGACGGAAACAGCTTACGGGATAGGCTGCGACGCGACCAACAAAAAAGCGGTGAAAAAGGTCTACTTAATCAAAAAAAGGCCGGGCAAAAAACCCATATCCGTAATTTTTGGCTCAATCTCAGACGTAAAAAAATACGTTTCATTGGACAAACAATCAGAAAAGCTCATCAAAAAATTCATGCCAGGCCCGCTGACATTGGTATCAGCGCCCAAGAAACGCCTCGTCGCATCCCCGGAAAATGAGATCGCATTCCGCATACCTTCGGGCTTATTCGCACTTCGTCTCGCTAAAAGATTCAAAAAGCCGATAACCGCCACAAGCGTGAACATCTCGGGAAAAGAGCCAATTTACAGATTCAGCGAAGCTTTCAAGCTTTTCCACAGCAAGGTTGACGCTATGGTTGACAAATCCAATTTACCCAGGAAAAAAGTTTCCACGATATTCAACACAACCACCATGAAAATTGTGCGAAAAGGCGAAATAAATGAAAATGAAATAATGAAATGTTTAATAAAAGGCCGGCAGAAATAACTGTATGTTTAAAATCCAATACCCGTGGAAATACAAATGGAAACACGGCAATCTTTTTCTAATTTTTTTGTCCACATCATTGGCCGTTTACATGCTAACGGCTCCGGAAATCGTAAATTTCATCGAAAATACAGGCGGCATGGGTTACCTGGGTGCGCTCATCGCGGGATTTTTTTTCTCGTCATTGTTCACGACCCCGATAGCGACAGCCGTGCTTATCATACTGGGAAAAACGTTGGATCCCCTGGTAATCGCGGCTATCGGCGCTTTCGGAGCTGCGACTGCGGATATGATAATTTACAGCGCCGCTAAAAAATCCATTGAAAATTTATCCGTGGAGATAAACGAATTGAAACTTTTCATGGAGCGCCACAACCCCGTTCATGTAAACGCAAAAAACAAGCTGTTCCACGAAATAAAAATGCACACGGCGCCTGTATTGGCAGGCTTCATTATAGCGTCGCCCCTGCCAGACGAACTCGCCGTAGGTTTATTGGGAGCCGCCCACTACAACAAAAAGAAAACTGTTGTTCTTTCGTACATTGCCAATTTCATCGGAATAATGGCATTGGCGTACATGGGAAAAGCCTCGATTTGACATCAGCCGGACTTGATTATCCCTATGCTAGGTGTTATTCTCAATTCAGGCATGCCGCGGTCCATGGAAAACAATCCGCTCGCCACCAAATCGTCGCCCTGATTTATTTTGTCCGGCCCGACAAATCCGGATTTATATATTTGGAGCGAACCGGTTCCGTCATCCAACATTAGAACTAGGAAAACCGCTCCCCGTGATGTGAAATTTTCAGTTATTTCTTTTACGTTGCCGGCGATTGTGACATATTTGCCGTCATACGCGTCGCGCTGTTCCAAAAGCTTCGATATCAGCATGGAGTTTTCTATTTTCGGCAACTCGTTCGCCGGAGGGGCGAAAACCAATGCAAAACCCAATATGGCAACTAAAAATAAAACCACTATGATGCTGCTGTCGCGGTTATTTTCCACCGAACGGATATATTTTTTTAACGAGCTCATCCGTTTCCTGCTAAAAAGGATCGCAATTGCCATGGAAAAAACCGACAATGAAACTATCGCAAAGTTCGGTATTATATCAATTGACCTGAACATGCCCGTTGAAAAATATTGGTCTGAAAACGGGTATTTCCACATTATGCCCGTTATTGTTAAAGTGTCTAAAAGCAAATGGGAAAACCATCCCATCAAAAATGATGCGGCTGCTTTTCTATTGCGTACAAGGTAGAATAATACTGCAGCCAAAACAAATCCCGCGGCTGGTGTGTGAAAAAAAGTGCGATGTATCTCCGGATATCTTGTAAACAAAACGTCCAAGTCCGGCAATATGGACCCGATTAATGCAAAAAATGAGTATGCCCCGGAAAAATAAGAGAGTGCATATGCGAATATTGCATGCACAATGGGCATCATAACATCGGTTAGGATTGTTAAAGATAAAAACTAGACGAGGCGCAGCAAAGACACCGCAAAATTGACGTTGCCTGAAAAAAACAATATCGTTGGTAGGAGCAGCGAACCCATGCAGTGGCTCCGTTTAACTCCAAAACGCTCGCACAGAATCCCTATGCACGTGGACGTGAACAAAACTAACAATCCGACTAAACCGGAAAAGATAAAAACCATTGATGCTATGAAAATCACAACCGCAATTGAAATTGCGGAATAATTTATTTTTTGTATCAGCCCAACCGCTTTTCTGGAAATCCGGAGGGAAACAAATGCTGCGATGCCGGACGACAAAATTATCGAGCCTATGATAACCAGGAATTCATTAAATCCCATTTCACCCATTAATCGCTCTACGGCGACGCTGGCCCCGCTGCGCGGATTGCCTACTGTGTATAACGCAGACATCGAAAATAATGAATCCGCAGCATTGACCGAACCAAGCATGACTAAAAAACTTTCCGGGGATGAAATTGAAAAAGCCTGCTGCGTTAATACGATGGCCTGCGAAGCTCCTATCCCGGGCATCAGCCCGACAAACAAGCCGCCGATCGTTCCCACAACCGCGAATTTCAACATTGATTTTAACCCCATTGACACCCGCAGATGTTTTTGGTTGGGTATGGAAGATTTTTTTTCAAGGCTGGCCAGCAGCATGCTAGTACCGAACAATCCTGATAAAATAGGCAACAGCGCGTCCCGCGCCGGCAATACACCGGCATCAAGGACAAGAAATCCAAGAAGGCCTGACATCAAGAATATCAACGAAGCATAAAGCATTTTTTTAATTTTATTTTCCCCCAGTATCATCAGGCTCACAATAGCGATTAACACATAATGCACGAAAGGCCTGGTTGACTCGTAAATCGGGCCAAAAATTTTAAGCGATAAAAACAGGATGGGAAGGCTTAACAAAAGCGACAACGAAGCGCCCGCAAACATTAGGAAAATCGCCTCCAACCCGCGCCCGGACATCAAAAGTTTGTGCGCAGGAAGTACTGATAATGCTGTGTCTTCGTCCGGGGCGCCCAGCAAGGCTGCTGGTATGAAAGAAGAAAAAATGTGCGACGCCATTGCCGAAGATATAAGCACAGACGCCTCCATGGGAGAAATTCCCAGGTAGGAATATACGGGAAGTATCATAGCCGCAAGCGTGTTCGTGTGCAAACCGGGTATCATTCCCGTTACCAGTCCGGCCAAGCAGCCGAATATGGAAAAAAGGATTATACTTTCTATCACGCTATCAGCTTCTTAATGTCGGAAATTTTTCCGGGCACTATCTCTAAAGACCCTTGGTATTCGTCCACCGTACCTTTTACAGAAACGACTGACCCGGCTGCAAAAATTTTTCCCGCGTCGCTTCCCAAGGCATTTTTCAAGTCAGAGAAAATGACAACATCAATACTTTTGTAGCCGTCCGACAGGCTGACAAAAATCGTGTTGCCGGAAAATTTAACCGATTCGACGTAACCTGTTATCTGTACATAATTGCCGATCAAAGAGCTGTCGATATTTGATATGCCGACAATTCTGGATTCGATCTTGCCTGCAGACATGTAAATAAGAAACAAACCCGTCAAAGAAAGCACGAAGAACACCAGAGGAAACTTGTTTTCCATGGATTTTCTTGATTTAAAAAAGATAAAACGTTTCATACCTTTGTCGTGACAACATATTTTATATGTTTTTAAGCTTGCTTTAACCCGTTAAAAAATATAAAGGGACTCTGACAACCATAAGCTGTAAGATAGTTAAGAAGTGGAGGATTGGTTGGCTATGGCATACGAAAAGACAAACAGTAAAGGTGTGAAGTATTATCTTCATTCGAGAGGAAAATTGTATTTCTTCTCCAAGAAACCTGAAAGCGGGATAGATCTGCCCGCAGGCAACTGGGACGTCGTCGAAAACGAAAGAACAGGATTGCCGATGCTGAAGAAGAAAGTTTGACATTTGACACGCAAGCTTTTGGAAAAGTGAATGCTATTTCTTCGATTTTTTATTTTTTGGGTTTTGATAAAACAAAATACCAAATTATTTTTTATTCCGCAGCCGCTTTCTTGTTTTCCAGAAGTTTTCTCAAGCTGATTATCTTGTCCACGACCTGCACCAACGAACCAACGTAACTCTCATTGTCACCGATACCCGGAGTTTTTAACAACGGGGTTACGCTCGTTTCCGCTGACAAGACCATGCTGCGGGCAACGCCGTAATGCCGTGTGGCAGGAAGTCCCAACTCCTGTGCATCCTTTGCCCGCCTTTCAGCCGATGTTATCTCCTTCTGCGCCCCAGTCAGTTCGCGCTCAGCCGTTTGAACGCCGTATTCAACTAGTGATTTTTGCAACTGTACAAGCCTGTTGACAGTCCGGTCATATCTTTCCCGCTGTCTTTCTGTTTTAACATATTTAGAAGAAATGTCGACTTCCAACAAAGCCGATTCGTATGATACACACGCGAGCTGTACGCTAGGATAGTCTCTGGCCGATCCGTTGATGTATTGCTCCGCCTTTTTGATGTCGCGCTCCGCCCCGCCGATAGCCCTGCCGAATTTTGTAAAATTCATCGGATATCAGACTCGTAAAAACTTATTTGCCGGATTTTTGCCTTGACTCCAGGTCCCTTCTCGCATCCGCAACAGCCGCTTTCGCTGATTCAATTTCGCCCGTTGAGCTGCTGGATCCGGAATTTTCAGCTGCTTTAGCAGCATCCCCCAGTATATCGTCGGCGACTGCGAGCACGCGTTCCGCATTGGAATAACCGATGTTTGAATAAGGCACGCCGCCAAATTTCGCAAAGCGTTCTTCGTCCGCTTTTTTACGCTGCTCTCTTTGCGCCTTAAATTCCGCAGCTTTGCGTTTTCCCTCTTCCCCGAGAGATTCCAAATGTCTGTCAAATTCGGATTCCGATTCTACGGCTGTTCTTCTGTTCGTCTCATCCCTAATTTGATCGTCTATGCGCATACTATCCCCAGTGTCCATCAATCCCCGCGCAGAAGTGACATAGCTCATAGCGCCCATTTCAAGAGCCCTTGCAACGGTTCCGGAAACCCTTTCAAACCTATCTCTCAATTTCTGGTAACTTTCCCTTTCCTTCGGTGTGCTCGCGGAGCGTTGAAGTTCAGAGATGTCAAGACCAGCCATCGTATATTCACGTCTGATCTGCTCGGTTGGATCGTCTGACGGCTTCTTTCCTTTCTCGGCTGATTTAACATATTTATCGGCAGCTTTCTCAACTGCGTTCAGGTATCTTTCTGCATTCTTAAAAGTCGACTGGTAATCAGAACCGCCTTGTTTGAAAAGTTTCATACTTTTTATTTATTGTGTTCGATAGGATTTATTGCTTCTCCCAAGTCAAACCCGGATTGTCCAGCCCGTACTCGATGAATTTCTTGAAATTTTCCGCAATTTCCTTTTGTTTCCTCTCTTCCGGTGTCAATTTTTTGATTTTCGGCGTCTTGTTTCCAACCCAAGCCAAAAAGCCCGAAACGCCCGTTGATAACTCGGCAAGAAAGCCGTAAAATATGGAGCCCGCAGCATTTCCTTTTTCAGATATTATAAAAAACAAACGGTATAGTCCCTCAAAAGCCATGGTAAATAGCAAAGCCTTGACAAAAAACGAAAACGGGCCCGAAGAAAGCGCAAAATAATCGGTAAAAACTCCGTTCATCAGCATGAATAAAAGCGAGAAGCCTATGATAAATTCCGATATCGCAGAAACCAAACTGGCCACAGCCGGGTTAAACCCGTTTTTTATCGAGTTCTGTTTATCGGCCGGCAGCGCACCCAACAGGGGATAATCCAATAACAATTGGGTCTCATATGCCAAACTCTTTAATTTTGTCCACATGGAGATCTTATTTACCAATCCAGCGTAAGATATTAATAGGCGATTTTTTGATATTGACCCTGCCCGAAGCCGAAAAATTATTGCAAAAGTACGGGATACCCGCGGTCGAAGAGGCCTTGGTCAGGAACAAGCAATCAGCGATAACGATAGCCGACCAAATCGGCCTGCCTGTTGTGATGAAAGCGCACGGTTTTGTGCATAAAACGGAGCACGGGGCGATTAAAACCAATATCAGCACATTACAAGCCGTATCTGACGCCTTTGATTCATTGAAGACCATACAAAACTCCAAAAAGCTGAAAAAGACGGAAGGAATCCTCATCCAAAAACAGCTGGAAGGCGTCGAACTTATCGTAGGTGTTGCGGAAAACGCCCAGTTTGGCAAAATAATTAGCTTCGGTTTGGGAGGCATATTTGTCGAACTGTTTAAAGACGTCTCTTTCCGGGCATTGCCGATAAAAACCAAGGACGCGGCTAGCATGATCAAAGGCCTGAAATATGGCAAAATTTTGGAAGGTTACCGCCGGACAAAACCTGTCAACACGAAAAAACTGCAGCAAATCATTATGGCCGTCGCTGAGTTGGCGGAAAAGGAAAACGTCACGGAAATGGACATAAACCCGCTGTTCGCCAATGGAAACGCAATAACAGCTGCCGATGTAAGAATAATGCGGGATGATTGATTGCCGTCGTTCTACCAGCACATCATTCTGGCAATTTCCGTATTGATTCTGCTTTTGATTCCGAATTCACCGCAATACGCATCGCTTCTGCTGGCTTTTTTCGTGTCTTCCGTATTTCCGGACATCGATTCCAAAAACTCTTCCGTACGCAAAGCCGCAGCCCTGGTCGCGCCGTCGATAATTTCGTTCTTTGTCGTACTTACAATCAATTCGGACATGTATACCAGAATTTTCGCCGGCGTGGTCGTGTTTTTCTCGGCATACATCTTCATGGACGCATTGCCTTTGTCGCACCGTGGGCGCAATTCGATGCACAGGAACTCCGTGATGCTGGTTTTCTCGGTATTCCTGGGTTTTGCCGTATGGAAAATATTTAAAACGCCCGGTTTATGGCAATTAATCGCAGCTTCACTTCTGGGTTATTGCATCCACATGGTTTCCGATAAAATTTTCAACAAAAACTGAAAAAGAAGATTTATTAATCCACCGGCAGAACAAATTAGTAAACGGTAAAACCGTAAACAGGAACAGACGCATAACAGCTAGAAGCATACCGTATGCTGAATAGTTTGCTTTAGCAAACTATTTGAGACAACGAAAACGCTTGGCGTTTTCGTGCAAAGGTTTCCATCGGAAACCTTTGAAATCCGATGATTTTCTCAATATCGGTATGCTTC
>CAYZCD010000032.1:0-11574 GCA_964476825.1 uncultured archaeon | reverse complement strand
GTAACGAAAGAAGAAAGGGAACGTGGCGTAACTATCGAGATTAACTGGAAAGAGATCGACACGCCGAAAAACCATATCACGATTATAGACGCGCCGGGCCACCGCGATTTTATCAAAAACATGATAACGGGCGCGAGCGACGCCGATGCGGCTGTGTTGGTTGTCGATGCTGATGCGGGTTTGCAACAGCAGACAAAGGAACACCTGTTTTTAACGCGTACCCTTGGGATAGACCAGTTGATTGTTGCCGTCAATAAAATGGACAAAGTCGGCTATTTGAAAGATAAATTCGACAAGATCAAAAACGACATAGATAAATTATCCAAACTCGTCGGGTACCAGAATGTCAATTTTATTCCCGTTTCCGCTTATGCCGGCGACAATGTGGTTAAGAAATCTGACAAGCTGCAATGGTATTCCGGGCCCACCCTGTTTGAAATGCTGGATAAATTGAAAGAGCCCGAGAAGCCGACGGACAAACCGCTGCGAATGCCGGTCGACAAAGTTTATAGCATAAAGGGGATAGGGGTTGTGCCGATAGGCCGCATAGAGACCGGAAAACTGAAAATAAGCGATACGGTTGTTTTCGAACCTTCGAACGCGCGGGGCGAAGTGAAATCCATAGAGATGCACCATAAACAAATGGCTGAAGCGGGGCCGGGCGACAACATTGGTTTCAACGTAAAGGGGATTGATAACAAACAGGTCAAACGCGGGGATGTGATGGGAACTCCCGCGAACGCGCCGACAGTTGTCACGCAGAAAGACTGGATTGAAGCAAAAATAGTCGTGTTAGACCATCCTAATGGGATAGCTGTGGGACATGTCCCCTCGATGTTCGTTCATACCGCCGATGTGCCGGTCAAAATAATTGAAATAGTAAGCAGGATAGACCCGGCCTCCGGCCAGCAGGTTGAAAAGAATCCCAAGGTCATCAAAACGGGCGAGGCGGCAATAATAAAAATACAGCCGATGGTTCCGGTCGTGATAGAAAAATCTTCATCGATACCCCAACTGTCGCGTTTCGCATTGCGCGAGGGGGGAATGACAATCGCGGCAGGCGTCTGCACAGGAATTAATAAAGGTTAGATAAATAAAAACAGATGCTATAAGTATGCATCTGTTTCAGTTAGTTAAAGGTGGTTGCAAACCGAAACATACGCCATACTAAAGGCGTATGTTTCTAGCTAAAAGGGTTCGTAGCTCAATCCGGGAGAGTACACGGCTGAAGCCCGTGCTGTTGGGGGTTCAAATCCCTCCGAACCCACTCAAAGGAAAAAATTAATTGTTGTCAGCAAGAAGCCGGTTAAAATCAATTTGAAAAATAAGGATGCCAACTTCTCCGCAGGTTTGAAAAAAATTGCCAGATATAACAAAGAACAAACCGCCATGTAAACGAAAGTTATTTTTCCCACGCCCCCGAAAATTAACGCGGCTGCCGATGAAAATAATGCAAACAGCGACGCGGCCCGCTTTCCAAAAACCACGGCAAATGTTTTTTGCCCGGCTTTCCTGTCCGCATTATAATCCATTATCGTACTGAACGAATGCACCCCCATCACGAAAAAAGTTATGAAAAACACACGAGCCTGCATATTCACATTTCCAAAACTTAGTCCCAGCATCAACGGGAAAAAATAATAAGCCAGACCGTTTGAAATTGAATCCAAGGGCGGTTTCTCCTTCAGCCTCGCCGGGGGCGCGGAATAAAAATATGCAAGCAAAAGCAATGCCGACATCGCAGCCAAGTTTATTATGTCCAAGGTTGCCAGCGAGCTTAATACCAAAAGCGCGGCGGAGAAAATTGATGCATTTTTTACCAGTTCGCGGTTTTTAGATGCCAGTATTGCGCCTTCCGCTCCTCCCTTTCTCCTATTCAGCCTGTCGGAATCGTAATCGTAAATGTCGTTTATCCCGTAAATGAAAAGGGACGCGGGAAATGACAAAAGGACGGCCTGGACCAATGGCAAAATGCCCAATTCTGCGCCAGACCCAATGAAACCCCGCATGAAGATGAGCGGGAGGATCAACCAACCCGCGGGCCTGCTTACTTTAAGCAACGTGTTCGATTTATCCATAAACGAACCCAATTGTATTTATTAGACAACATTAGGAGATATAAAGTGGTTCGAATGGGAAAGAACAGGAAAGACGGCGAAGACTTGGTTCCTAACAATTACACGGAGGACAAGGATTTTTTAGAGCTCGGCAAAGCAGAACCTCTCAAAGGCGAGTTAATAGAAAACCGCGTGATGGTTTTTTCGCACCCGCTGGCCAACGAATTTTTTGAGCGGGGCTACGGCAAATTCACGGAAAACAGGCTTGAATTATCCTTTGTGGAAGCTTTATACCTCGCCGACAAAGGCAAGCTTGTTGTAACAAGCAAAAATAAAAAAATGGATTTCGAAGAGCTGATTAAACTTGCGAATGAAACAGACCGTGAAATACACACCACGTATGTGGTTTACAAGGATTTGCGCGAACGCGGGCTTACAATAAAGACAGGATATAAATTCGGGTGCCATTTCCGTGTTTATGAACGGGGCGTGAAAATAAAACGCGGGCCCAAAGAGGCGCACGAGCATACGAAATGGATTGTGCACGCGGTCGCGGAGGATTACACGTGCTCATTTCCGGAATTGTCGCGGGCTGTGCGTTTAGCGCATAACATACGGGCAAAAATGCTATGGGCAATTGTGGACCAGGAAAACGACGTTACATACTACCAAATTTTGAGAATAAAGCCGTAGGAGGGATGATATGAAAGCCGAAGACGTCATGACCGCAGATCCAATTACGATAGATTACAGTGCCAAAGTGTCGGATGCAATAAACCTGGTGAAAGAAAACAGGATACACGAACTGGTTGTGGTCAGGGATAACAAACCCGTTGGCATGTTAAGCCCGCGCGCACTCATAGAACGTTCTGTGAAACTCGAGGAAAAAATCTCAAAGCTCATGTTTGTTTCTCCCACATTGCAAAAAAAGGATGATTTAGGCCGCATAGTGGAAATATTCATGTTATCCGGGTCCAGGGATTTGCCGGTGGTCGATAACAACGAACTTGCCGGGATCGTTTCGGAAATGGATGTGCTGGCCACGGTTGGCAACGGCAGGAAAGCGCGAGACGTGATGCGCCCCATAAAATATTCGTCGAAAATCGGCGAATCCGCAAACGACGCGAGAAAAAAAATAATAAACCACAAAATAAACAGGCTGCCTGTAGTGGACAATAACGGGCGCCTTGCAGGGATTTTATCGACTGTCGATTTGCTGGATTTCGTTTTGCCCGCGGACGCCTGGAGAAAGGGGCAAAGAAAAGGAGAAACTACAAACGAAAAAACAAGCAACGTCAAAATAGAAACCATCATGCAGGATAAAGTTTATTCCGTAACGCCTGACGAAAGTTTAAACGACGTCATCAGTACCATGAAAGACAAAGGCATATCTTCGGTCATAGTCGTGGAAGACCAAAAGCCCGTCGGGATAATAACCCCAAAATGCATTTTAAGCCTTATGATGCCCGTCGCGGAAAGTCTGACGGAATTGGCCATCACAGGGTTGTCAGACAATTACATAGACAAAAAATACCTTGTTGAGAGCGCTGCGAGAAAAGGCATCGCCAAAATGGAAAAATTAACCGAGATCATATCATTTGCCATGGACTTCAAGGAGCACAGAAAAGTGGAAGGCCAGGAAAAGGCCAAGTACGAGATAAAAGCCCGGATTAAATCCGCAGCCGGAAATTTCTATGCCACCGCGGTCGACTGGGACATCAACAAGGCCGTAAAAGAGATTACTGAAAACCTGGAACGCGAAATAAAAAAGAAGCTGGGAAAACGCGCTTAGTATGGCTAAAAAGAAAATTTCAAAAACTGGGCACAATTTGTAGATATTTTATTAATCGGAATTATCAGCGGTGCAGTTTCTTTTGCCCTTCAACAATTGAATGACACAGAAATTATGCCAAGACTTTTGATCATAATTTTTATATTAATAGCCTGTGCAATAATATGGTTTGTTTTAAGAGACCCTCTTAAAAATATGGTCAAAAAATAATTTTTCCCGAACGGGATTTTTATCTTCTTGAAATGAGTTCCGTTATCTTACGCCCCAGATCTTTTATTTTAACGCGTTCCTGCTTTTTCGTGTCCCTTTCGCGGATTGTTACCGAATCGTCCTTTGGTGTATCGCCGTCTATAGTCACGCAAAACGGTATGCCGATTTCGTCTGCGCGGGCGTAACGTTTTCCTATCGAATCCTTCGATTCTGTTTCGACGTCCAAACCTTCCTCTTTTAATTTTTCGGCTATTTCGCCGGCTTTTTCCGGCATGCCTTCCTTGTTGATGAGAGGAAATACGGCAACGCTGGCCGGCGCTACATATGCAGGCAACGAAAGATAAACGCGCTCCCCGTCCTTCTTGTACGCTGTTTCCATGACGCAGTAAAGCAGACGGTCGATGCCCATCGACATCTCCCAGATGTGGGGTATAAATTTCCCGTTCGTTTCCGGGTCGATCACCGTGACGTCTTTACCGGATATTTTGCCGTGTGCGGACATGTCGTAATCCGTGCGGTTATTGTTCGCTACAATCTCAACCCACCCCAATGATGTTTTCACTTCTGTGTCCCACGACTCCTTTGCGTAAAACGCCTTTTCGTCGTCGCCAAGTTTCCTGTGCCTTATTTTTTCCGCAGGTATCCCGCACTTCAAAAGAAACCCGTGCATGACAGAAAGATAATATGCGGCGAACTTTGACATCATCTTCTTTTCGATTGCCTCTTTCGCTGTTATAGCCGAATAGTCCTTCCTCTCTTTCGCGGATGACAGGTTTAAAGTGCAATTTTCCACGCTTTCAAAATTTTTGACTTCAGCGTTATTCGGGTCGAAAAATATTTCGACCTCCGCTTGCGTGAATTCGCGCGCCCTGATCGTTGCGTTGCGGGGGGATATTTCATTTCGGAATGATTTGCCGACCTGGGCTATGCCCAACGGCAGCGGTTTTTTCATAACTTTCATCAGGCGCGGAAAATCCGCGAATATCGACTGGCACGTTTCGGGCCTCAGATAAGCATCTTGCGGGTTTGACGCGCCAATAGAAACTTTAAACATCATGTTAAATTTGCGCGTTCCGCCCAGCGCGCCTTTACACTTCGTGCATTTTATGCCGTGCTTCTTCACCATCTCGTCAAATTTTTCGGCGGGCATAGCTTCCGGCGCCTTCTCTTTTGTAACTTCTTCTATCAGCTTGTCTGCCCGAAATATTGAATTGCACTTCAGACATTCTATTAACGGGTCGGCGAAGCTCTGCAAATGCCCGGAAGCGCGGAAAACATCGGCGTCCATGCATATAGATCCGTCGATTTCTATCATGTTAGTTTTTTTAACAACTTCGCTGCGCCACAATTCAACCAGTTTTCTCTTTATGGTCGCGCCGTACGGGCCGTAATCCCAGAAACCCGAAGGGTGGTTATCGTATATCTCCGAAGACGGGAACAATATACCGCGCCTTGAAAATAAATTCATCATGGTTTCGAAGTTCATAGTTGCTCACTCTTCTGTCAGGTAATAAATATCCTCTGGACAAGATTCTTGCCCGATGTTTATTTAAGAGTTTCTTTGCAATTAAAGTTTGATAAAGATGATGAAAGGCGGTTTACTTTGGCATTCCCAAGGAAGAGTTTAAGATTTTCTTAGCCAAGTCTTTCACAAAAAACGAGAAGGGGATTTTTCTCAAAACATTGCGTTTTGAAGGGCTATTATCCGGGAAAATTAACTTTAGTCTTCCCTCAAAAAAGGAGGTTAAATTATGAGGATAGATTATCGGCAAATTCTCAGAAGGTTTCGAGACATTGTAACTGGCTCGGAAACAACTTTTAATGTCATATCCATCGAAACAGGAGAGATGCGCCCAGAACCATATACAAGCGCGACTACCCCCCTGGCAGGTTACGTCTCAACATACCACGGTGTTATGCTTGTGAGACCGATTCATGTTAAACTGGACGTAAACGGAACACGGATGAATGTGGAAAGCCTCGAAAATCTGGAAAGGCGGTATGAAGGATCGGCCTTCAACCTTTACCCGGAAGAAGTTGAAACACTCCGAGAATTAACTGGGCAACCGATAGTGACAAGAGCAAAAAAGCCGTACGGTTCGGTAATTCTGAAGAAATTGTCAAACACGAAGAGGCGGGCCTGAATTACCAGCGAATTAATCTTGACGACCCCGGCAAGGCGATACCCAAATTGCATAGAACAACGCTTAAATGACAAAAATTCAATGTTAGATGATATGGATGGTTTTTGCAGGTCTTTGAGAAGCGTGATTTAATGGAAATTGAAAATGTATTGGATCCGTTTGGAGTTTCCGCAGTAAAAGATTACTCTAAATTAATAAAAGAGCTAGGTCTAAAACCGATTGACAATGATGTACTGGGTAGAATAAAGAATCCCAACAAACTTCTTAGAAGAGGCATAGACTTTGCGCATACGGATTTTGACAAATTTTTGGACGCATCAGAAAGAAAGGAACCTCTTGCAATAATGAGCGGGATAAAACCCACCAATGAGTTCCATCTGGGAAGCAAGATGACAGCCGAGAAAATAATTTATTTCCAGAAAGAGTTTGGCGCGAAAGTATTTTACGCCATCGCAGATTTGGAAGGCATGGTCGACAACGGATTGCCTTTGGAAGAGCAGTTAAAAATTGCCATACACAATCTTGCCGACCTGCTGGCGTTGGGGTTAGATCCAAAAAATGCGTATATTTACAGACAATCCCAAGAACAACGAGTCATGAACCTAGCTTATCTATTCAGCAGAAAAACAACGACAAACCACATGAAGAATTTGTACGGCGAAAGGCCGTTGGGGCTATATTTTGCCGCGTTTACGCAGTGCGGGGACATGCTGCTCCCGCAATTACCGGAATTCGGCGGTCCGAAAGCAGTTTTAGTGCCGGTTGGCGCGGACCAGTGCTATCATATTTTTTTGTGCCGTGATATTATAAAAAGGGTTGCGGAATTCAAATTCCTTCCCATTGCCGCCGTATATCACAAATTCTTCCGAGCCCTGGACGGGGAAGGAAAGATGAGCAAACGGTCTCCTATGTCGATGCTAACATTAAATGATACTCCAGAATTAATCAGGAAAAAAATTACGGGCGCCCTCACTGGCGGCAGGAAAACTGTAGAGGAACAAAGGAAACTCGGCGGTGTACCAGAACAATCTGTGGTGTATGAACTTCTATATTATCATTTCATTGAAGACGACAAAAAAATAAAACAAATTTATGACGATTACAAATCAGGTAGAATGTTAGACGGCGAGATGAAAGAATTGACTATCGAGATTGTAACTAAATTTATCGCCGACCACCAAAAGAAAAAAATTAAAATGATGCCGCTGGCTGAAAAAATATTAAATGGAACTTAATTTGGATACGAAAGATTTGCCCAAATCGCTTAATCTGATTTTATGACCGGGCTCTATCAATTCGTTTCAATCAATCTTTCCACAGTCTCTACGGGCATTCCGTTTCCATCCGTAAACCCTCGAAGGGTTTTATACCTAAACATTGTTGGCCTGTGGGAAATAAATCCTCTTACGAATTTGTTGTTTTTATCGCTTAGCTTAAACCCGTCAATTAAAAACAGCTTTAGAAGATTTTTCCACCCCCGTATTTCGAATTCGTTCCTTTTGTTGGCAAGTGGTATTGTAGATATACCCAATCTGTGAAACATTTCCCTGAAAATCCATTTTTCATCCGAATGCGGATCAAAGGACACATAAACTCTCCTGATTACACCATTAACCACCGATAAGCACCCTTCGGATGATAGAATGCCCCTAATTAGACATTGTAAGGTTTTTTCGTCCACTCTATTGATATTATTTACACAGTATTTTATGATTCCGACGGCAAAAATTTCGAAAAGGATGGCATTATCTATGAAAATTCTTGCTGAACCGTGTTCGGATCCGTTTCCTTTGCTTCTTAGCCACGACAAAGATTTTATATTTTCCTTCGGCAATTTCAAGTTTTTAGCCCAGAAAGCTTTGCACTGTTCTACTGTATGACATCTAGGTTTTGCTGGCCGCGACAAAATTATTTGTACTTTCCATAGATTTTTATCCAGCCCGACATCCCCAAATATATCAATAAAATGGCTTATTGGTTTCAATTGGCAATTAGTGAACCTTATGCTTCTTACACCTTCGGTAGACCCGTCACCCAACAACAGCCCAACCACTTCAAACAACTTCTCCTTTTCCACAAATCTGTTGATGTGCGTTAACTTTATGCCGCCGCCGTGCAGGAACCACACAAACATGCGCTTTTTATCATTGATTACAAATATGTCTTTCCCGCAAATGGTTTCCTGTGGCGTGAAATATTTTATGTCCGCTTTATTTCCATAAAATGGTTTATTCGGCCTTTCCAATCCATTCTGGGGCTTTATGTGTTTTAATATTTTGATCCTGATTCTTGAGCCGGTCTTCAGCGACAGCCTTCTAGGCAAAGATATTATGTAATCTTCAAGGACCCTGCTAATGATTGTATTTCCCCCAACGTCTACCGCCAGTATATCGCCTTTGGACAGTCTTCCAATTCTAGCCCTTTCCTTTCTGGTCAAAGCAAATCTTTTATCCAAATGACCTTTTACTACACCGGATATTATCATAAATCGTCTATCTTTGGTTTTGCCTAAATAGCACGGGTGTTGTAACGTTCCTATAGAATGCGATTTTTCATTTGTTTTCTTGGAAAAGCCAGAAAGGGCATGAAAAAACGAAAGACATTCCAGAGGGTTTCATGCTGCGCGACTGATTTTTCGTTTTATATCCGACACGTGGAAATATTTTACCTTGGCGCCCAGAACGAAGCCAAGCAAAAACCACATGAAGTACATGCCCATGGCCCTTATCCTCCCCATCTCATGAAACCGCCTTACGGACATTTTTGGCATCACATTACGTGTGAAAGTTATGCTGCCGACGCGCGCCAACCTCGCCGATATGTCCGTGTCTTCGCTCACTTCGCGGCGTTCGTCATAGCCGCCTACCATGTCAAATGCGGTTTTTTTGACGGTGTAACAGCATGATAAATTTTTCGTGTACCTGTTAAACGGATTAAATATCATCCTCATGTCCCGGTTTATTTCCGGGTCGTCTTCCATCGGAACAAACTCGTAACCGACTGCTATCGCGCCGGTTTTCAATATTTTATTGGTTTTTTCAAGGAAATTTTCCGGCACCTTCACATCAGCGTCAAGGAATACCAAATAGTCACCGCGCGCGAATTTTGCCGCGGCATTCCTGGCCTTGCCCGGGAAAGATTTGGGAACTTGGACTATCCTAGCCCCGCCGGCCTTGGCGATCTGCAACGTCCTATCCTTCGATGGGGAATAACTTATAATAATTTCATAATCCCTGAATTTCTGAGACTTAACAGAATCCAGGCAACCGCCCAGATATTTCTCCTCATTGTAGGCGGGTATGACAAAGGAAAACCTCATAATAAATACTTATTACTGGCATTATTAAATCTAGTTGTGATTTTGTGCAGGATTATGAAGTAATCGTAGTTGGCGGCGGGCCTGCAGGATCATCGTGTGCGATCTTTCTTGGGCGCGCCGGAGTTAAAACACTTTTAGTCGATAAGGCCTCATTCCCGCGAGACAAAACATGCGGCGACGGGATAACAGGAAAATCTTACAGCATGCTAAAAGAACTCGGAATAGAGGATGAAATAGTGAAAAACCAGCACATGAAAACGTACGGGCTGCTGACCTCCTCGCCGTCGGGCGCTTCATTGAATACGAGATCCGAGGCGGAAACCGATAAAAAACAGGTTTACGTCTGCAAAAGACAAATTTTCGACAACATACTTTTCAAGGAAGCAAAAAAGAAAGCGGATGTCATTGAAAATTTTTCCGTCGTTGACCTGATAATTGAAAACGGCAAAGTGACAGGTGTCAAAGGCACGGGCAAGGACGGCGCGGAAACAGAACTGCGCGCAAAAGTCGTAGTTGGCGCGGACGGCGCGAATTCGGTAGTTGCAAGAAAACTCGGCTTAAACGACTTCCAGACCGACAGGTCGCTTGTTGCGGTAAGGGCATATTATGAAAATGTGTCGGAAACTTCAGACGTCATAGAATTCCATTTTTTAGAAGACCTGCTTCCCGGGTATTTCTGGATATTTCCGGCCGGCGATAACGTATCAAATGTGGGCATCGCAGTCGTTGCGGGCGACGTGCCGAAGCGAAAATTAAATTTAAAAAATAAGCTTGAAGAAATCGTCAAAAATTCGCGGTTCGCACCGAGATTTACGAATGCCAAACAAATTTCGGAAATCCGCGGGTGGAATTTGCCCACAGGCGCGCAGAAAAGGAAACGGGCGGGCGACGGATTTATTTTAATCGGGGACGCAGCCTCGCTCATAGACCCGTTCACGGGCGAAGGCATAGGAAACGCTTTGACCAGCGGCAAATTCGCTTCGGAAGTGATCGTAAACGCATTAAGCATCAATGATTTTTCCTACGATTTTTTGAAACGGTACGAATCCATGATAGACGAGAGTATGGGAAAGGAATTCCAAACCAGTTATAAATTCCAGAAATTCGGCCGCAACTCACTTATGTTCAGCGCGCTGGTTGAAGAATTAAACCTGGATAAAAATTCGATGAAGCTGGCGGCATCGTCGTTTACCGATGATTCGACGGCCACAGCTAATTTAAAAATACCGCTGAGCCTATATGTGAAGATTCTGGTCAGGTACGTGAAGAGTTATATAAAAATGAAGGCGCACAGCCGTTAGCTGGCTTATTAACCACCGCATTTAATTCTTTAATGGGAAAATATCCAGATGTAATAGAAGGTTTTCGCATGGAATTGCACCCGCACGAATTGAAATTGCTTGACACCCTAAAAGATTTTTCCAACGGGGCGGACGTGGTTAAAATCGCACAATTGTCCGGTTTGAATCCGGATTCCGTCAGAAAAGCCGCGTTGTGGGCGGCGTCCAAAGGACTGGTAATCTCGAAAACGGAATCCAAAATTTTTTATTCCCTTACCCAGGAAGGCAACAAATGGTTCAATGATAACACTTTGCCGGAACTGGAAATTTACAAGGCCGTTTCCTCCAGCGCTAAAAAAATAACCGACCTGGCCAAATTAAAATATTTTGACGTGGGGCTTATGTGGGCAAAAAAGAAAAACATTGTTAAAATCGACGGCGGCTATGTAAAAAAATTAAACATGACGAAAGACGCAGACAAAGAACTTAAAACTCTCGAACGCGCGGCGAAAGGACACTCCCTGACCGAACCGGAAGCGGCGGAATTAAAAAAACGCGGTTTCGTGGAAGAAAAATCCGAAAAAATAGAAACCGTCTCGATAACTAAAAAAGGGCTCGAAACCGCGAGTTCCAGTTTGGACGGGAAGATAGGCAAATTAACTCCGGAAATAATAAAATCGGGCGAATGGAAAAAAAGAGGTATCAGACCTTACGACGTAACTTTGTCTTCGGGCAGGTTAATAACAGGCAAGAGGCATATAACTTCTCTTTG
>CAYZCD010000031.1:0-11782 GCA_964476825.1 uncultured archaeon | reverse complement strand
TGCGCCATTCCGCCGACGCCCTGCGCGACTGCGTACTCGGAAAGCTCGCGCCCAAAGGTTTTTCCCGGGCACAATTCTTTTTTGAGCAGCGAGCCGAATTTTGAAAGATTAAATGCGTATATTTTATTATTTTCTCCGAGCAGTTTCTTTACAAATTTGGATTTAGACTCCGCAAAAATATTCGTGACGTCTTGCGGTTTCTCGAACAATTCAAGCTTGCACCCGCGGTTTTTCAATTCGTCTTTTATCTCTTTTAACGTTAGCTGCCGGTGAGCCTCGTATTCAATCGCCTTTTCAATTAAATCGAGCGTCTGCACGCCTTTTATCTCAACCCGGTTCCCGCCTTCTATCGAAACGTTAACGTCTTGTCTTATCGTTCCTATCCCGCGCAAAACTTTGCCCGTAGATCGGACTAGCATGCCAATGTGGTAAGCGATTTCAACAGCGTCTTTGGGCGATAGGCCTTCTAACAATCCTGTAGATATCTCAACTAAAGGAATTCCCAGGCGGTCAAGGCGATAATTGACATTGTCGCCGTCATTCGAGACTATGCCCGCGGACTCTTCTTCGACTGCGATGATTGGTATGAAAATTTTCTTATTCGCGTAACTTAACACGCCATTTAACCCGATAATCGCAGTCCGCTGGAAGCCGGAAGTGTTTGACCCGTCTATAACAGTTTTTCTCATTACGTGTATTTCGCCAGGTATGTCAGCCTTCAATAGCAAAGCCAGTTCCAATGTGGTGCGGACCGCTTCCGGATCAATCGAATGCGGCGGCTCCTCGTCGATGTCGACTAAACAGGTTTCTTTGTCAAAAATGTGATAGGTGAACGTTCTGTTCCGAATAAATTCGTAAGCCGCTGCCATGTCCACGAGGCCTAATTCTCCAGCAACAGCACGGAGCTTGCGGTTAATAGTTGCAATAGGCTGCTCTGTAGAAATGCGCGCAGGGCACGAACAAAATAATTTGCGTGTCGTCGCGAGCCGTTGGTGTATCTCCACTCCGTATTTCAGCCCGATTGCCTGGAAATCTACTTTATCGTTCATACAAACTGCCTCAATTCCCGTCTTTGTGAAATTTCGCCTGCTATGTTCGTTAAAATCATTTCCTTTATCTTTACAGGATCTTTTGTGTTGCCAAGGACAAAAGACAATTTCGTGTACGCAGCCTCTGTGGTCATATCCTCGCCAAATATTACGCCGGTAGCTTCTAACAACCTAAGATTTTTGTAAACATGCTTGTTTGTTGCCCCGTTTACAGCCTGTGAAGTTATGACAACTGTCATTCCCGCTTTGACCGCACTCTTGATCGCAGGTATCCAGGATTTCTTAGGATCCTCGGGCGAGGTAGGCACGTGCCCGAAGCCTGTGCCTTCGATAACAATCCCGCGGTAACCGCTTTTCAGGTAAAAATCAAGTATCGTCGGGTCAGCTAACGGATACATTTTTATTATTGCGACTTTTGGTTCTATGTTTACATTGACCGCCACATTGCGTTTCTTGTCTTTTTTCAAATAATTTTCAGATATCATTTCCACTTTGCCGTCGCTGTGGACACGCGCAATCGCGTCCGCATTGACCGGTTTGAACGCATCCCGTCGGCTCGTGTGCATTTTTCTCGTTTTTGTGGCCGGTAATATTAAACAAGAATCATCGGAAGAATTTTCATGCATGCATATCGCAACGCCCGCGTAATCTGTTTTAGTTATGAAATTTGCTGCGCACGCCAGATTGAGCGCGGCGTCGCTGGATCCGCGGTCGGAAGAGCGTTGCGCACCGACTAATATCACCGGCACAGGCAAATTTTGCAGCATGTAGCTTAACATCGCAGCAGAATAATGCAATGTGTCTGTTCCGTGCCCTAAAATTATCCCGTCCAACCCAAGTTTAACGTCCCGTTCAATCTCTTTTGCAACATGGCCGTATCTTGTCTGGTCCATGTCCTCGGATGCGATGTTAATTATCATCCTTGATTTTATGTTAGCTATTTTCGTTAATTCGGGGAACATCGCTATGAATTCCTCAGGCGTAAAAGCCGGCGACACGCCGCCCGTCTTGTAATCAACGCGCGAAGCTATTGTACCTCCGGTGTGCAAAATCATTATGGTCGGTTTCTTCGGGTCGAAAGTAAACGCATGCGTCGGGAATTTCTCGAGCTTGGATTTCGTCCCAAGTTTCTCGATCTTCATTTTGGAATTGTGTTCGAGCCCTATGTTGTAGCCGTTCTCGAGCTTAATCAACAAAATATTGGCATCGGCGGATTCACTTTTTGGCATAATCGTTCCGGTGTAAGAATTTTTTTCTCTGGTAACCCGTACGTCGTCGCCTGCTTCGACCTTCTTCTTGCGCAGCAATTTGTCAAGCGGTTTTGAATACATAATTTCACACTTTTTTTCCTAATTTGGCCAATTCGCCTATCTCGGTCCCGTCCAGCATATAGGCTTTCGCGCCCATGGTGTCAGCCAGCCTTATTACGGGTGAGTTGCTTTGCCCGTTGGTGTCGAAAGGCCTTCCGCCCACGAACTTGCTAAAAGCTGGTATAATTATGACTTCCAGAACTTTAACCTTGCGGTTCGTTTCATGTGATTTATAATGGCTCAAAAGCATCCTTTTATCCAAATTAAGTCTTATCCAAGCTTGTTCAATGAAACGAAAGCCTAATTTATCTCTAAATTCTATACAGGGATGTAAATGACCTATAATTAAGTATTCTGAGTCCAATATATCTTTATTTGGCCAGCTGTGGCCATGGTTGAAGTAAACATTATCTAAACGGAAACCTTTGGTGTCATGGAACTCTACGTCGCCTGTTAAAAGCTTCTTTAAATCGCCGTCATGGTTTCCAGGCACAATATCAACTTTAACCAATTTTGCGAGTTCCTCTATGAATTTAGGTATCTCTCTTATCTCTTGAATGGATAAATAAGGTATAAAATGCTTTAAATCGCCTAATAGAACCAGCCTGTTAGCTTTCGTGGTCTTTATCAGCTTTTTGATCCTAGCGAACAGCTTTTCAGTCTGTTTAGGAATCCGGATCCCGGATTTGTATAATTCGTATTCAACGCCTATGTGCAGGTCCGCAATAACCAAAGTTTTTCCAAACAGCACGGCCGGTTCATTGGTAATAAATTTTGGCTCTAAAGGCATTCGATTATATCGTGTATCCGGAATTATTAAGGCGTTGGTAAATTCCCTTCTTATTTAGAATTTTTTAGTCGCCCATTTGTAAGTTTCTTTCATCAGTTCGTTCAAATGCTTTTTCTTGCTGAAATGGTGGTTCGCATTTTTTACTATTACAAACTTCTTTTTCGTTTTTATTTTGTTGAAAAACTTCCTCGCGTTTTTTATGTCAGTGCTCCTGTCCGCGTCGCCATGCACGATTAAAACGGGAATTTTTAATTTTCCGGCCTCCTTGTAAACGTCGCGCGATATGTTCTTTAGGAATCTCTGTTTAACCTTTATTTTTGCAACTTCGACCATCCCGTCCGCGGTGCGCTTGTACGTGTCTTTGCGTTTTTTTATGGCGTGCCTTATGTCGACGGCCGGCGCCAATAGCGTTAGCGCGTGTATGTCCTTGTTAGCTGTCGCAGCCAACACGGCAACCATCGCCCCAAGGCTGTGCGCGACCACGTTTATTTTTTTGTATCCGCGCTGTTTCGCATCCTCGACCGCAGCATCCAAATCGTCGACCATCTGTTCCAGGTTGGAATCCTCTATCCTGCCCTCGGAACCGCCGGCGCCCATGAAATCAAATCTCATTGAAGCTATCTCTTTTTTATCCAGGTATTTGGAAAGTTCTTTGAGTATCCAGTAGTTTTTATCAACTCCGAAACCGTGCGCGGAAATGACTATAGAATTGTCGTCACCCTTTTTAGTCGCGTCTTTTCCCGAAAAGCGTGTGTGCAATATTCCGGACAACAGGTTTTCATCGTGCCCTTTGAACCTTATTTTGAGAGGCATGAATGAAATTTGCAAATTTTGCTTATAAAACCGCTTTCGTGCTTATCGGCTGGTTACCTTTGAAACGCTTCCTTCTTTCCTTATTTCTATGATATTGTCCACGAACGCTTCCAGTTCTTTCTCGTGGGAAACAATAATTACCTGGTCGCATTGCAGTTCGTTTAAAATATCGCGCATCCTGTGCAATTGTTCTTTGCTAAACCCGTCCGTCGGCTCATCGAGAATTAACAGGTTGTTCCTCAAGGAAACTGCTATCTCCTTGACAATGGTGTTTAATGCCAGGCGGTACGCTAGCGCAACCGACGTTTTTTCTCCGCCGCTCAGCGCTTCAACATCCTGTTCGTAGCCGTTTTGCTCGACAATGGGGGTGAACCTGTCGTCTACGCGCACCGCTATCTCGCCGGAATCCATCAGCATTGAGAACCATTTTTTAAACAACGAATCGAAGTTGCGGTTGTAAGATGCAAACACGTGCATTTCTATATTTTCGACTGACGGCGTAAAATACGATCTTAACCAATCGAAGCACTCCTTCGCGGTCCTTATTCCGGCAAGTTTTGATTCCATGTGTTTAACCCTCTCGGAACCCTCTTCTATCATGCTTTTTACGTCGGCCAGCCTCTGGTTTTTTGCAGAATGAAAACGTGACAATTCTTCAAGATTTTTCCTGTGGGCCTTTTCCTTGTTTTCCAGGTCCGCGATCTTTCCGATTTCTATGCCTAATCCGTTTATCTCTTCCACGAGGTATTCCTTTTTTTTGTTCGAATCTGTTACCGATTTTATGGATTTTTCAATGTCTGCAGCAAGGTCTTTTTTCCTTTCCATTTCTTCGGCATACGACTGCGCCAGCAGCTCGGCCTCTTTGTTCATGTTTTTCATGTAAGGAATCAGTGACGTGAGCTCGTCGGCAATGAGTTCGCGGTTTTTATTTTTTTCAGCCAGGTCTTGTATTGTTTTCAGGTGGGACGAATGGTTATCTATCCTGTCTTTGAAATTGTCCGTATCTATGTCCTGCTCGCAAACCGGGCAAACTCCTTTCTCGACCAGGCTTTCCAGGTCCTGTATCTTCATTTTAGTTTTGGCTACTTCTTCCACGGAATTTTGCATCTCCAGCCTGGCCCGTTTTACGGCTTCGTTTACAAGGTTTTCGTCTATCCTCAGGATGCTGGAATTCTCTATCCCGAGCTGCGACATGAAATCGCTTATATTCGATGCGGTGGATGTCTTTTTCTCCCCCAATATTTTCATTTTTTCTTTCGTGATATCCATCCTAGAATCGGACAGCAATGATTTTTGGGAAATCGAATTCATGTTTTTTTCTTCGGTTAATATTATCCGGCTAAGCGAATCTATTTCCGCGCTTAATGCGGCGTGTTTCTCGCGCAGCCTCCTGAGATTTTCGATTTTATCGGAAACCGATGACAGTTCTTTCCTTTCATTTTCTATCTGAATCGCCAATCTAGAAACCTCGGAATTCAGGTCGGACAATTCAATGCCGTAATGTTTGATGCTTTCTCTCAATTCCGGTAAATCCGCGACTGCCATTTCAGCCGCTTTTATCCCCAGCCTGAGGAATTTTTGCATCTCTTCCGAATTTGACACGGCAGTCTTGTATTCTTCCATCATAAAAGCCCTTCGTATAGTTTCTAGCCGTTCATCGGCGTTGGAAGACAATATTTCTTTCATCTTTTCCTGGGGAGTGAAAACGGCGTACCTGTAAATCAGCGAGGAAGCCTGTGGATGGGCTTTTTCGTTGAAACCCAGGATGGAAAGGACACGCGATTTTAATTCCGTCACGGAATAATCCTCGCGCGCGCCGTCCAATATAATATAACATTCGGCTTGTGAAATTTTGCCGTTGTCCCTTTCCAGTGTGCGTCGCAATGTAAGTTCTTTGCCGGCTAAGTCGATGGTCAGTTCTACGAAGCCTTTTGAACAGCCGTTCCTTAAAAGGTGTTCCGCCTTTAATTCTGAACTTGTGCCGAACAGCGCAAATTCTATTGAGATGAGTATCGTCGTTTTGCCGGAGCCCACGTCCCCTTCGAATAAAATTGCGCCGTGTGGGAATTTTATTTCCTCGTTTACGTAGGAGCGTATGTTGTTTAGTCGTAACCGCCGGATTATCATATTTTCACCTTGAGTATTTCAGAGACCTTGGAAATAATCCTGTCTGTGTAATCGGATTTGGTCTCGTTTTCCATTTTTCCGTCTTTCATCGCGTTTAATACGTATTTCGCCGTCTCGACGCCCTCGTCGCCTTTCAACGGGCTGGAAGAATATGATGCGCACATTCCTGCCTGTTCCTTGAAAACGCGCGCCTCTACAACGCTGCGGTCGTCCGCATTCAGTTTTATTTCGTCCATCTCCTTGGAAGAAAGGGCGTTGCGGTTTATGAAAACATTGACGGCGCCTTTGGAATATATATTCTCCCGCACGGGCTGTGTGTTTATTTCAGACTGCTTTCCGACGGACATGGTGCCTTTTATTTTTATCAGCGCAATGGAATTTTGGAAATCGTTTTCATTCGCAACGTTTTCCAGGAGCTCTTTTACACGGTCCGCTGTTTTGCCGTCCGCATTTATGTCGAATAGTTTCACGTCGTTTGACATGGTCCCGATAAATTCAATGTTTTTTATCCTGTCTTCAAAATCCACTATTAAAAAGCCTCGTTGTTCGCCTCGTGCCGTGTTTTCAAGGTCGTTGTAATTCCAGCCGAATGTTGTGCCCGGATAAACGAATAAGCCGTAGCCGTTTTCATTTTTTTCTATCCTGCTGTGTATGTGCCCGCCTGCGTAATAGTTAAAACCTCTCGGAAAAAAGGACATCGGTATGCATTCTTCCGTGCGCAAATCCCCGCCCATTAATTCATTCACGCCGATATGGAATGCGAAAATCTTGAAGCCCTGTTCTTTTTCCAGCCTTTCACGGTCAAGTATTTCATAATAATACCTTTCAAGCGATGCGCGGCGCCCGGAAATGCCGACAATCTTTGCGCCGGTTTTTTTGTCCTGGAGGAAATTGAGGCTGATTTTATTGCCGGCATAATCCGAGTCCGTGTCCATTATTTTTGTGAATAATCCCGAGCTGTGAAGGACATCAATGATGGAAGTGGCGGCCGGGCTGTAGTCATGCGACCCGTAGATTACGTATATTTCTATGCCTTTGCTCCTGATTTCGCGCATTTTGCTTGCGGCCTTTTCGACTATGTCCAAATCTGGAATATTTTTATCGAACAAATCCCCGCAAATCAGGATAAAATCAACATTTTTTTCGGCGCAGGCGTCCATGGCCTTCATGAATGCGTTTAAATTCAGTTGTCTGAGGGTCTTGTCCCTCCAGGCTCCTAGGTGGCAATCTGATATGTGGGCAAAACGCGGCATGAAAAATCACTTCTATTTCTCAACTTTGTATTACCACACAAAGTATTAATGCTGGAAAAATCGGCTTTACATAATCTTTCTCGGCTGTGGCTGCGTCTTAGGCGCGGATTTTATTATGTCTTCGATTAACGGGACTTTCACAGGCGTTGCAAAATTGGTAAATATGGAGCTTATTATCGCCTCGCCTTTGTTGAGGCTCGCTATGTTTTTTCCGTCCTTCGAAAGGTCCTGCGACGCGCTTGAAATAATGGCCTCACGTTCAACCGCCAGCTCATTGCCGAAAATTATCTTTGTGTTCATGTTAGCCATTATTTCTTTCGGTATCACGGAGGACAATTGGGTAATCGCGATCAGGCCGACTTTGAATTTCCTGCCTTCGCGCGCTATTGTGGCGTAAATGTTGTTGCTTTTGCCTATTTTATTTTCAGCCAAAACGCGCGGCGCTTCTTCTATGGCTATGGAAACCACCGGCGATTCGTCGAGTTTGTTTTCGGCTTTTTTGGCCTTGTGCGTTTCGAGTATCCGGTTTGCTATAATGCTGCCCACCAGCAGCTCAGCCTCGTCCATGAGCATGGAAGTGTCGATAACAACCTTTTTGCCTGCCGACAGGAATTTGCATATGTCTTCGATCGTCTTCTCTCCGCTGGAAACGTCAAAAATCTCGTTGTCGCAGACTATGTTGCCGTCTTTGAACTGTAAGCCCAGTTGTGTGTGCATTTTTCTTTGGACGACCAGCAAAGAACCCGTATTAACGCCGTCCTTTTCGAAAATGCCCTGCTTGTCCTTGACCATTTCAATGAGCCAGTTATCGCCGAAAGCTTTCCAGTATTTTGTAATGGCCTGTTCCTGCGCGTCCGTGAAATTTATGACGCCTGTTACGTCGTCAGGTTTTATTGTTTTCACGTCGATGCGTAAACTGTAAGCGCCTGCGAAGCCTTTCTTGTTAGTGTAATAGAACAAATTGCCCCTGCTTGCCGGGTTTTTTTCGAGCACGCTGTGATATTCATCATGCGGATCTAAAACTAAAATCCCGCAGTAATTTTTGTCCATGGCATCCCAGAGCATGACCTTAAGGAAATTGCTTTTTCCGCGGCCTGTGGTTGCGGCGATTAACATGTGATGCGACAACGCATCCAGCCCGTTGATGTTGACTTTTATGCCTAAATCTTTTGAACCGCTTCTCAAGTTGCCCAAAAAAAGCGGGTTTTCGTGCTTCGCTATGAAATCTTCATCGTACTCGGAAAAACGGCGGACCATTGAAAAATGTTTTGGGAGCCTTTTTGGAACTATGATCTTGCTGTCAATTTTTTTCATTTGCGCAAGCGCTTTTGCTTTTAACAGCACATAATTGCGCAGTTCCGGATCAACGAATTGCAATCCTTCCCATTTTTCCTCTATATTCAGCCCTGAAGCTAATTCTATTCTCGCGTTGTCCAGCTGCGACCCGTATTGCAAATCATAAACCTGTAAAAGTATTTTATTTTCGTCGTCTTCCGCTATCAGTATCTCGCCCAATTCCACGGGATGTGTGGATTTTTCCCGCAGTATTATTTCTCCCTGCGCCCCGTTTATGATTTGTCCCACAACTTCCATGATATCATCCGTCACATCGAATCCAGCACGCCATGCGCATCAACGGTTTTTGAGTCAATGTATATCGAATTTGAAATTCCTTTCGCCGACGCCGCCGCGAGCGTTTTTATCCTGTCGTATTTCATCTCGTCGTTGGATACGCGCCCCATCACGTCTGAATTTATCAGCCCGTACGGATAACCTGGGAATGTGAAATCCGTTGAATTCGCCGCCAATCCGGAGAGAATTTTCGGGTAATCCGTCTCGGCAGTTTTGGATATTTCTATCCTGAAAACATATTTTGACGCTTCGTTTAACTTGGCGACAAACATCACCGCGTTATGGTCCGGATGGTTTATATCGACTATGTCTTTGTAATACCAGCTTTTGTTTTCAAACCCGTTCTTGTCCGCGATGTTTTTTATTGCAGCCAGCAGCGGCATGCCCGTCGTAGTTAACAGGGTTGAAGTTTTCGAGACCCCGCACAACAAAACATTTTTTATTGCGCACGCCCGCGCAGCCTCCTTGGCGTACTTTGATTCGTTTGTTTTTATGGTTTGCAGCGAGCCGTCCCGTACAATAATTTCTGTATCCTCGTTTTCTGCTATCATCCGTATCATGTTCCATTCCGCAAATTCGCGCGCAACCATCGCGACGCTGCTTATGTCTGCGCGAACCGGCCCCGAGGTCATCGTTTTATCGAACGAATCGAATATCACGTCTTCCCTTCTGGGAATTATCGATTCCGCGTTTTTGTCGTCGTAATATATAGAAGTTTCGTAGCTTATTCCGCCGGACAATGGTTTCGAAATTGTGAGTGAAAGGAAATCAATCATATTCGGCAGTTTGGGCTGTTCGCGGTTAACGCCGTAATATTTGGAATAATATACGCGATGAGCCGCCAGGGCGAAATTCGGCGCTTCCATTATTATTGCTGAACCCCCATCGACGAAACACATCCTTTTATTTTCACCCGTAAGCCCGATTAAGTTCGACGGGTTAAAGTCTTTGGCAACGTACCGTTTATCCTCAAAGTGCGGTTTTCCTGCACCGCCGAGTGAAATTCTTTTCAGTTCCTCGACCGCTTTTAGAATTGCGAAATCAGCCAAAATGTACCATCAATTACCAAGATATCGGGCGTAATTTAAATATGGTATACATTTCACTATTCCGATAAAAGGACGTTTATTAGCGTGAAAAGATAAAGTGATTTTATGTCCGAGGAGCAGGGATTAACAGTGAAGAAATCCGAAAACTTTTCGGAATGGTATACGCAAGTCATAAACAAGGCCGAATTGGCGGACATTCGTTACAATGTCAAAGGTTTTTTAGTCCATAGGCCGTGGTCCGTAAAGATAATGAAAAACATGTATTCTTTGCTCGAAAAGGAATTGGAGTCGAAAGGCCACGAGCCTGTGTGGTTTCCGTCGGTGATTCCGGAATCGTTTTTTGAGAAGGAATCCAAGCACGCCGAAGGTTTTAAGGCGGAAGTATTCTGGATAACCGAAGGCGGCAGCGACAGCAAGAAATTCGAAGAGCGTCTAGCTTTGCGCCCGACATCAGAAACGGCAATGTACACCATGTTCTCATTGTGGATACAGGGATGGAAGGATTTGCCGATGAAAATGTACCAGAGCTGCCAGGTTTGGCGTTACGAAGGAAAGGCGACGCGCCCGTTCATACGCGGCCGCGAATTTTTCTGGATCGAAACGCATAATGTTTTCGCAACTGAACGCGAGGCGCTTGAGCAGGTAAAAGAGGACATGGAAACAACTGAAAACATCATACACAAAATGTTCTGCCTGCCTTTTGTGTTTTTAGTGCGCCCGAAACACGACACTTTTGCCGGAGCGGTCAACACGTTCGCTGCGGACTCGATAATGCCTGACGGCAAAATAATCCAGCTGCCGTCAACGCACATGCTCGGGCAGAATTTCTCAAAGGCGTTTGACATAAAATTCCTGGACGAGAACGAGAAAAAAACCTACGCATGGCAGACCTGCTACGGCCCTGCGGTGTGGCGAATATTCGGCGCTGTCATCGCGCAGCACGGCGACGACAAAGGCCTGATAATACCTCCTAAAATCTCCGCTGTCGATGTTGTGATAGTTCCAATATTATTCGATAAGGAAAAGAAGGAAGTCCTGGACAAGTGCGGTGCTGTTAAAAAATCATTGGAATCAAACGGCCTGCGCGTAACGATTGATTTGAGGGACAATTACACGCCTGGCTGGAAATACAATTACTGGGAGCTTAAGGGAGTTCCAGTTCGCATTGAGATAGGCCCGCGCGACGTTAAGGCCAGAAAAGTTGTGTTAGTCCGCCGCGACACCGGCGAAAAAACCATAATAGATGAAAAAAGCTCAAGTGAAAATATCGTAAAAATTCTGGAATCTATGCAGAAAAACATGATGAAACAAACCGACGATTTTTTCCAGAAAAACATGCGCGATGCGAACCATTTCAATGAGATGAAATCTTTGCTGGATGGAAAGGGCGGCTTGATCCGCACGAATTGGTGCGATAAAAAGGAATGCGCCGACGAAATAAAAGACAAAGCCCAAGCGGACATACGCGGGACATTGTTCGGTAAAGTTGAAAAAGTTTTCAATAAATTTAATATTAAGATTTGCATAAGGATGACTTAATAGTTTTGCCATTTGAGGTATGACTTTGTCTTGGGCGCCAGCCAAGATATAGTATGCCACTTGTGCCGCATCAAACTCGCGCGCATAGGGTCCGGAAATCTCAATATCAAAATCAATATTCACCACCCCAATTTTTGGGACGATGAGAATATTTTCTGACCATCTGTCTCCATAGACCGTGCCAGATTTGTGGGCTTTAAACATATCCATAAAGATGTCA
>CAYZCD010000030.1:1862-12023 GCA_964476825.1 uncultured archaeon | reverse complement strand
GGCTGTAGGAGAAAATACGGACAAACTGGCGCGCGTGATTGTTAAGGCTGTCAAGGAAATTTCCGAAACAACTGATGGAAAAACAACCATCGACGTTGAAAATGTAAAACTGGAAAAGAGGCAGGGCGGAGGCATAGTTGATACGGAATTAATAAAAGGGATCGTCATCGACAAAGACGTCGTTCATCCATCGATGCCGAAAAAATCCGAGAATGCAAAAATAGCATTGTTGGATGTCGCGCTTGAGGTTAAAGAATTGGAAACTGATGCCGAGATAAGGATAACGTCGCCGGAGCAGATGCAATCATTCCTTGCCGAAGAAGAGAGAATGCTAAAGGACATGGTTGAAAAAATCGCCGCGACCGGAGCGAATGTTGTTTTCTCGCAGAAAGGGATCGACGATGCAGCGCAGCATTACATGGCGAAGAAAGGTATTTTGGCTGCGCGACGCGTGAAAAAGTCCGACATGGACAAATTGGCGCGCGCGACCGGAGCTAAAGTTACGTCAAGCATAAACGACCTGGGCGCAAGCGACTTGGGTTTTGCAGGCATTGTCGAAGAGAAAAAAATTTCCGGGGAGCAGATGGTCTTCGTGCAGAAATGCAAGGATCCCAAAGCTGTCACGATTCTGATACGCGGCGGGTCGGAACATATCGTTGATGAAGTGGAGCGCGCGGTTAACGACGCAATAAAAGGCGTCACGGCTGCGGTGGAAATGGGCAAATACGTCGCAGGCGGCGGTGCGCCCGAAGCCGAAGTCGCGAGACAATTGAGAAAGCTGGCGGAAAGTTTCCCGGGGCGGGAGCAATTAGCTATCAATGCGTTTGCTGATGCGATGGAAGTAATTCCGCGCACGCTTGCGGAGAACGCGGGGCTGGATACTATTGACATGCTCGTTAAATTGCGCGCAGAGCATGACGCGGGAAATGCGTCTGCCGGCGTGGATGTTTTGAACGGCAGGATAAACGACATGGAGAAATTAAATGTCATAGACCCGTTAAAAACAAAAATACAGGCCATAAATTCCGCTTCGGAAGCCGCGGAAATGATATTGAGAATCGATGACGTCATTTCGGCGAGCAAGCTGAACAAAGGTGGTGGCATGCCGCCGGGCGGGATGCCGGACATGGGCGGGGAAATGTAGGCCCATAATGTATAAAGGATGTGAATTGATTTTTCGGGGGATGAATCCCCATTTCCATTGTTAGTTTTAGCACTCCACTAAGCTTTTTATAGGTAGAAACCGAAATTTATTTCAATGAGCGAAACATCTGATTCTGACGAGTACGAGATTATGCCCATGACGCCTCTGAGGAGGCTGTAGAGGCGATTGGACCAGATAGAAGGCGGGACTTCTGCGAAGGAAATAAACAAGCTTGTCGACGAAATGATAGAACTGATAAAAGCCAACCAGCAAATAGTCGATGATTTGGTGCGCGCTAATTTGGATTTACGAAATGAGATTTCACGAATACCCGGAAAAATGGACGAGTTGATGGGAACGCTGAATGAATTTGTTTCGCTGCTGAAAGCTGCTTCACAGGAAGAGGTTTCCGGCAATTCCAGCGAATCTATGCGACCGCTTGCGGAAGGCATCGGTCAATTGGTTGAATACGGCAAGAAGACCGTGGAATCGAACCAGGCAATAATAGGATCATTGGATGAAATTGACAAAAGATTAAAGAGATTGTATGTCGTGCCTCCCAGGCCTACAATAGGGACGACAACGAGCACGCCGCTGATAAGAAGATGAAATAAAACTATACAACTACAACCGCACCTTTAATAAGGAGTTAGAATAAAATCATTGAAAAGGATCTTTTATGGCCAAACAAGTTGCGTTAAAAGAAAACGTTTTTGTCGATGTTTTCGTCGTGGTCATTTGCGCCATATTGGTCATTACAGGCTACTTAGTCATGGTTTTGATGACTACATTGCAGCAGGATAATGCAACAAGAGGAATTTTGTTGCTGGCTCTGTTAGTTATTGTTTCGAGCATGATACAGCTCGCGTCTTTAGCCATGCTCGGCAAGATAAGACAAAATTTAAAAGGCGGTTCGAGATGAGAAATAAAAAAGGAATTACACCTGTAATCGCTTTAGTCATGTTAATGTTAATTACTGTCGGCATGGTCGGCATTGCTTACACTTGGTTTTCCGGTTTATTGTCTACACAAACGGAGAAGGGCATATCAATTCCGCCCGGCGGATCGTATTGCGTGGCGGGTTTGATAAGCGTTTTGATACAAAACAACGGTGCATCCAGCAGTATTACTAAAACTGATTTAATTATTGCGCAAGTCGACGGACCGTATGTTATAGACGGTTCACCCTCCAACGGTGTGTTGGCTGGCGACGGCAAAGTATTGCTGGGTGACGGGACAGATTATCCTGCCATGGTTTCAGGAAACGGCGGGATTTTCATACGAAATTATGACTGCAACGTGGCGGTCGCAAGTGACCCATCGGCTCCGACAACGACGTGTTCTTCAGGTTCGCATAATATAAGAATTGGGACTCGCACTGGTGTGGTTGAATCCACGGCGTACTGCAAATAAGGGATATTAAATGATTAAATCTCATGAACGAAGGACTATAACAAATTCATTTGTCACCGCAGTGGGCGTTTTATTGGTAGTCGGCGGCTATTTGCTCATAGGCGTGATGAGCGTGCTGCCGCAGAACGATAATGTTACGAAGGCGCTGATAATGCTGGCGGTCCTAATTATAATATCGTGCATCACACAACTGGCAATGTTTTCACTGATGTCGGTGGAAAAGGGAAGATGAGAATGAGATATAAAAAAGGAATTACACCTGTAATCGCTTTAGTCATGTTAATGTTAATCACTGTAGGCATTGTAGGATTAGCTTATGTCTGGTTTTCCGGGCTCACTTCTTCACAAACGGAAAAGGGAATTACAATTCCTCCGGGCGGAGCGGATTGCTACAAACAGGGCGGCAACAATTATATCAGTGTGACGATCCAGAACAGCGGGGCGACGGCTAGCATAGGCGTGACCGCAAGTGCGGCAACTTCCGAACTGATAGTTTTCACCATTAACGGCGTCGATTGTACTGCAAACGCGGTAGCCCAAACCCTAGCGCCGGGCGCGGGCGGCACGATAATAGCAAAGGCCGGCTTTTCTGCGAACTGCGGCAATGCTGTGGCTTTCCCTGCCGGAAAATATCCTGTCGTCGTGGGCACGCGCACTAATGTTGCGCAAACACAGGTCATTTGCACGTAAACTGTTTGCGAGGGGCGTTTTAAGGGATTTTTAATTGGAATTTAGATAAACCGCTAAAAACTCTTTGTCACATATTTAATTTACCTGACGCGAATACTATTACTAATGGCATTTAACAAAGGTCAAAGCGAAGTCGTCACGTTCGTCATGCTTGGAGGCGTGGTCGTTGCGTTAGTCGGAGCCGCATACATGTGGGGAGCGCCGCTGACCGAGAAAAGAAGCTCACTGGCCGAATCAGAGAGCATTGTCGCATTCTTGAACGCATTGGATTCCAAGATACAGCAAATCGCGCAGACATGCACTGGAACTTGCATAGAATCGATAGATGTATCGCCGAAAGGCGTTTTCAGCTCGTTCAATTACGAACAATATTACAAAGACCTTGGGGCGGGCTGGGCCAATGAACTTAACAACAGCATCGTGTTAAACACATCAGCTGCGCGCAATGTTTACGCATTAGACAGGTGGATAGGCATCAACACGGGCAACTTGCAACGCTATGTAAATTTCGGTGAAAAGGAAGGGGTTGCAATGGTAAGGATGGTCAAAACTCCGAGAAGCGAGTATGAGGCCGTATACAAACTGTGGTACAGGGAAATTGACACGCCGAACAAAGGTTTTTTAATCCAGCTTGAAACCGGGCCTGTCAAAAGCGCGACTTCCGGAAGAATAACCATAACTTACACCGGTCGTTTTGTGATTACCAACGGCGCGGCTAACGGCAAGGATTTGGAAATAAGCAGGCTAAGGATAGACTTCACGTAGTTGTAACTCGAAGCGTGCCATTGTAAACTGAAGCATATCGTATACCGAATAGGAAACCTTGGTTTCCTATTTGAGAAAACCTACGGTTTTCTCAATATCGGTATGCTTCTAGTTCTCCGGCATGCTTCAGTTTTCTTGTTTATCTTTTTCCCGGCAGAAGATATTCTATGGACAAAGTTCTGCGCGGCCAATACCAGGTGCTTGAGCAGGTTGTGCTGTTTGGCATAGGCCTGATAATTTTAACAAGCGTCTTTTCAATATTCAATCTTCTCGGCAACAGGATAGACCTTGTTGCAGGGCACGACAGTTTCCAAGAAACTAACATGTTTTTGGTTTCAAACGCGATAGAAGCGTACGGCCAGGGAAGGTTTTTTTACAATGTAAGCATAATACTGCCCGTGCCGCGCGTAATAGGCGGCAACACATACCGGATCAGTTTAAACAAGAATGGCATTCACATCAATGCTGTCGGTTCCGAGGCGTACAACACGTCCGCAGGTGTTTACAACATAAACCAGACCGCGGCCAAAATGAATGGTGTTGAGTTAAGCACGCAATCCCCGTTGAAAATGGTTTTCTACAATAACACCAGGGAATTTTTCCTGCAGAGGTAAACAAAAAAACAGTTAAGTCGGAAAGCACAATAAAAATATGGGATAACTTGATCAAACTAAACTCCTTGATGAGAAAAGCCGCGTCCAAAAAGCAGTCGGTACAGGAGATGGCGGAGGCTGTTGAAAAAAACGAGGGCGCTTCGAAAGCTGTGGAAAAAATTGTTTCCAAGGCGCTTGCCCTAAAACCGGAAAAAAGTTTCATCGTGCCAAAAAATAAAGTGCGGCTGGTTGTGAGAAAACTTATCGGCGCGTCGGGCAAACCAGAAAGGCAAAACGATCCCATGGAAGAGCTAATTAGCAGCCCGCAAAAACTGAAAAAAACCGCGGAGAAGTACGGCGTGTCGGAATCTTCCATAGAGGACATTTACCACAGGCTGGCGAAACTTGAAGACCGTTCGCAGTCCCGCATGACGCCGGAAGACATACTGTCTTTGCGCAATGATTTGGCATCGGTCAAATCCGCGCCGGATTTTGGAAGATTAACCGACATAGATGAAATACGCCAAAGCCTTTCCGGAATTGAAAACCGCATTGAAAGCGGAACTTCAAACACGGAGGATAAATTGCGCGAGGCTGAAATAGAAAAAGACAGCCTGATAAAATCCAAGGAAGAAGTTGAACGCAAATATTACAAACGGGAAATAGACGAACAGACTTTCAAAAAAATTATTTCCGATTACGAACAGCAACTGATAAAAACCGAGGAAAAAATAAAAAGCTACAGGGCGCAAGGCACGAAACTGGGAATACCGAGGCCGAACATAAACATGGAACGCGTTTTTGAAAAATATGCGAAAGGCTTCAAGGCGGTTTATTTTCCAGTCTACGGGCCCACTATGCAGCAGATGGTGCAGCCAATGCAAACTGTCCAACAAACCGGAGAACCGTTGCGTCCCATTACAGCAATTGAAAGCAAAAACGTAATATCCAAAATTGTAGACGGCGTGGAGATACCGGACATCTCAAAGAAGACTGATACGATTGACGAGGAACAAATTGAAAATGCGATGAACATAAACGTAGTTTACCCGCTGATACCAAGGCTGCCCGCGAAAGGCGAGATAGTTTATTCGTACACCAACATCAAATGGGACCAGCTGGATAACGCGCTGGTCTACAACGTGTTTGAACCCGCGCTGACAGCTGAGGAAAAACACATACTGTCCAAAAGCAAAGAACTTCTCGAAGAGCGGTTAAACATAGACCTTCGAAAACTACGAAAAGCCGAGGCTGTCAGCTATCTGATGAGACAAACGGATGACGTTTTTTCATTGATGGGCATCAAATTGGACCAAAAAAGGGTTGACGTGCTAAAATATTACATCAAAAGGGACTTCGTGGGATTGGAAAGGATAGACCCGATGATGAACGACCCGAACATAGAAGACATAAGCTGCGACGGGACGAACATACCAATCTACATATTCCACAGAAACCCGCTGATAGGTTCCATAAGGACGAACGTGAAATTTACGGATCAAAGGACTCTGGACAATTTTGCAGTCAGGCTCGCGCAACGCGCAGGCAAAAACATATCCGTCGCCAATCCGTTGTTGGACGGCACCCTGACTGACGGCTCACGGGTGCAAGCGACTCTAGGAACTGATATAGCGAGGCGGGGATCGAATTTCACCATAAGGAAATTTACCGATATACCATTAACTCCGATTGACATGCTGAATTACGGGACGATTAACGCTACCGCGCTTGCTTACCTTTGGATGACTGTGGAAAACGGCAAGTCCGTCTTAATCGGCGGTTCAACCGCGTCCGGAAAAACAACCTTGTTAAACGTGCTGTCACTTTTTATAAAGCCCAACAAAAAAATAATTTCGATTGAAGACACTCCTGAGCTAAGGTTACCTCACCCGCACTGGGTGCCTGAGGTTGCGAGGACTGCGATATCGGACACAGAAGGGAAGAAGATGGGAGAAGTAGACATGTTTGACCTGCTCAAAGAAAGTTTAAGGCAAAGGCCGGATTACATCATAGTAGGCGAAGTGCGCGGAAAAGAGGCGTATGTTTTATTCCAGCAAATGGCGTCGGGCCATCCCGGCATGTCCACCATACACGCAGACAGCATATCCAAACTCGTTGACAGGTTAACAACGCCGCCAATAAGCCTGCCGGGCAACCTGATACAAAATCTCGATGTCCTGATATTCAGCGACACAACAAGTTTCAAGAGCAAGAACGTCCGTAAGATAGACACGATAATGGAAATTGTTGGATATGAAAACGGCGCGCCCGTAGGCAATGTAGTGTTCAAATGGGATCCCGTGAAAAATTACCTGCGGGTCGCCGGGAAGAGCGCGCTTCTCAAAAAAATTGCGTATAACAACAACATGTCGGAAAAAACCGTGCGGGAGGAGATTTCCAACCGGGTTAAAGTCCTGGAGTGGATGCAGGATAAAGGTATAAACGGCTTTTCCTCGGTCGCCAAAATGTTCAACTTGTACGTCTCCGACCCGGAAAAAGTTCTTGCCATGGTGGATTAAAAGCAACGCTTATACGGCATTAAACATAACACTCTATGGCCTGCTGGTGTATGTTTATTATTAGAAAATACCAACTCGTTTTGCGGGGATGACATGCTGAATAAAATTGCATTCAAATATTTTGGTGACATAGTCAAACCCTACCTGAAACATTTTGACCCGCTGAAAGAAAGCCTTGTAAAGGCCGATATACGCGTCTCGATACACGAGTACGTGTCCAACATGGCGTTCGTTTCCTTCATGATCATACTTATCGGATGGCCCACCATTTCTCTGCTTCTGGGGTTAGCATTTGGTTATGCCCAGATAAGTTCCGTGGCGCTTGCCGTCACACTTTCATTCACAATCTCACTGACACTCGGGATCGCCGCCGCGGTGGCGCTTTTTTATTACCCTTCGATGTCGGCCGGCAGCAGAAAACGCAAGATAGAAAATTCGCTGCCTTTCGGCACCATGTACATGGCGACCATTTCCAGTTCGGGCGCAACGCCGGCGAAAATGTTTAAAATAATATCCGACTTCTCGGAATTCGGCGAACTTTCCAAGGAAGTGTCGAGGATTTACACGGACACGGAAATATTCGGCATGGACATTAAGACCGCTTTGCAAAAAGCCGCGGAACGCACGCCGTCGGACAAGTTCAAAGATCTTCTCTGGGGGCTGTCCACAATAATAAACACCGGAGGCGACATGAGCGGGTATTTGCGCGAAAAATCGAAGGCTTACATGGCAGATTTCAGGCGCAGCATAAAGGATTATTCCGAACAGATGTCTCTCTACATCGAAATGTACATAACACTGATCATCGTAGGCTCGGTTTTTTTCCTAGTATTAAGCGCCGTAATGACCGCCATTTCCCCGTCATCGTCGATAATATCGGTGCAATTTTTCGTGATATTCATTTTCCTTCCGCTCATATCAGTCGGTTTCATTTTTCTTTCAAAGGGAATCTCGCCAACAGAGGAATAATATGATAGATAAATTAAAAAAATACCTACCGAAAATGACGGATGAAAACTCCATCGCAATTTATCCCATGATGCTTGCGATGCTGCTCCTGATTATCGGCATATTTTTCGTGAAAACCGAAAAGGGGGCGCCGGACATCGGAGTCATAGGCAACCTGGTTTTCCTTTCCGTGCTGGTTATCATAGGGCCGTACCTGATCAAAAAATACCTGGACTATTCGTGGATAAAAAGCCTCGAAGACCAGTTTCCCAGTTTCCTGCGGGACCTTTCAGAATCACAGAGGTCGGGAATGAACTTAATACAAGCCCTAAGTTCCGCGTCCGATTCAAATTACGGCAAATTGACACCGGAAATAAGAAGGATGGTAAACCATTACACGTGGGGCGTGCCGTTTGAACGCATAATAGAAATTTTTATAAGCCGCACAAAAGACTCGGAATTAATGACCCGTTCAATGCGCATAATAAAAGAGGCTTACGCATCAGGCGGCAACATAACTTCTACGCTCGAATCCGTATCGAGGGACGTTTCCATAATCAAGGATGCGGAGAAGGAAAGGAAATCTTCGCTGGGCCAGCATGTAATGATAATGTACGCGATATTTTTCATGTTCCTAATCATCGTTTTAGCATTAACGAAAATACTGATACCGATGTTCAAGCAACAAGGTGTTTCGTTAAACGGTTCCGGTTCGTTCGGATTCAGCGACCCCTGCCGTCTCTGTTCAAGCATCAATGCCGATTTGAACTGCATGCCGTGCTCCATTTACGGCGTAGTTTGCAGCATGTTCGGCATCAATGCGGGGGTAGGCTGTTATTACACGTCGCTGTTCTTCTCCATGCTCATGCTGCAGGGGATTTTCGGCGGGCTTGTCGCAGGCCAGATAAGCGAAAACTCCGTCACGAGCGGGCTGAAACATTCCATGATAATGGCCGGCATAGGCTTCGCGACATTCAGCATATTCATCAGGATCGGTTTCATCGGGTTTTGAGTATGCGCACCAATTACAAAGGCCAGTTTACAGTTGAATTTATCATGGCCGTCGTGTCCTTCATAATCATAGTAGTGTACACAATGAATTTCACCAGCAACGAAATGACCCCGTTTTCTTCGCAGCACAACTCAGATATTATCCAGGTCCGTGCATACCAAATATCCGAATTCCTTATCTTTGATGACGGGGGTTGGGACGGGCTGCCGGTTGATTTTGCAAATCCAAATCCCAACCCGCTGAATCCCGCAAGTGTCGGGCTTGGAGGCGGATATCATATTCTAAACGGCACAAAGATCCAATACCTCAACACTCTATGCTCCAGCGAGGCGGGTTACAGCAGGATACTGTCGAAGTTAAACATAAACAACCACGTGCCTGTGGAAAGCTACAAAGATTTCAAAAGCTATCTTCTCTCCGAAAATAGGTGCGTTGACATTTCTATATACGACCCCCACTCCCAGCTCGTTTCATGCCCGCCTAAAGCGGGGTCGGATAATTGGGAATGCATCAAATCCAAAACTTCCGCCACCGAAAGGAAACAAATTGCGCGTTACTCACTGAACGACGGCGGGGAAATAATAAACATGACTGTGGGTGTATGGTGATGAAAGGTTACATACATACGATGGAAATCCTAATTTCGACACTGTTGATACTGCTTGTGCTGTCACAATTCTCTTCACTCTACGTAAGGGACTCACAATGGGCAAAAAATTACCTTTCGCTGCTATCAAGGGATATAATTTCCACGGCGAATCCTCTCGGCAGCGACTGGCAAAATTCCTCGTTTATTTCGTCGTCCGTCAATAAAATATTATTTTCCGATTTCATCGAATATGAATTCGGGCTGAAAAATTCAATCAAGAGGGATATTTTCGTAGGATGCGCCTGCGACCCGCCGGAATTAACAAAACTGCAACAACAATTGAACGGGTTCTCGTTAAACGGCAACGGTGTGGGTTTCCACGTTTCGGACCTGGCGGGCACACAGGACTGGAGCTCCCTGGACGTGATAATATACGGGCATTACCAGGCCATGGACAAACAAAAATTGCTGAATTTTTTGAAATACAA
>CAYZCD010000030.1:0-1852 GCA_964476825.1 uncultured archaeon | reverse complement strand
TTAATATCCCCAATAACGCAGGCCCAGATAAGTTCGGATGATGTTTTGAGGGACGTGTTCGGGCTGAAATGGGTATCGAATTCCGTGACCGGTTCGTCTCCGGACGACATTTTTGTGCCCGACCACCCACAGAATAAGAGTTACGAAATCAAAAAATATTTTTACGGGTTTAGATACACGGGCGTAACTTCGACGCGCACTTCCGAAGGTGATTTGCCCGGCGCAACAGGCATACAGGTCTCCGGCGAACCGGTTTCATGCACCAATAGCACGCACGAAGGAACGTTAAAAATGCGCGGCGCAGAAAAAAAATTCTGGATAATCGACGGTTCACAAAAGCCGAACGGCGGGACGTATTGCGATTATGTCCTGTATTTCGACGAAAATTCCAACAGTCGTGCTGATTCAAGCGAAGGGCCTTACATTGAAGGGTCGCTGATAACTATGGACGGGTTTGCTTCCAATTTCAAAAACCTGAACATACAAAATTACAACGAAATGTCTGAAGCCGAAGCCGGCGCAGGCTGGCCGCTTGCATCTTTAAACGGATTGTGCACAAGCGACGGGGATGACACTTGTTCCGACGGAGAAGCGCTGTGGACAAATAGTATAAATAATGTTGCCACGGTCACTATCAATGTAAACAGGCCTGACCGTTACGAATTGTGGATGCGATCATACAGAAGCAGCGCCCCCATAGCGAAGGAACGGGAATATTTTGTTTCTGTGGACGGGGGCTCGGAAATTTTAATTGACCCGTTCACGCAAAGAGACCCGACATTTGCCGGGCCGTGGGGATGGAACCGCGTCGAGAGCCAGTCGGGCTCCACGATACTACTTAATTTAGGAATCCACACCATAACTTTACGCACTCCAAAAAACAGCGAAGAACCCACCTGGAAAAGTTCAGCCGTCGATTGGATGTTTTTGCGAAACACAACTTTCAACGTAAAAAACAGCGCGGAATTTATTTTTCAAAACAATTATAAACTGCCGGACTTTTCGGAGGCCGGGCCGTATCCGGACGACGATAAAATCGACAGGATGGCCGTGGGCAGCGAAAAGAAATATTCCGTGTTGAATACCCCGATTGCGTCTGTAATAGTCAAAGACGGCATTACTGACAAGGAAGCAGGCCGGGCGGTTTGGGTCGCGGCTAATAATGACGGCGAAGATTCCAAAACCCTGATGAAATCAATCGTGGTTTGGACTGCACCGAAGGAATTTATAAGCATACAAAACCCCTCATTAAGCGGAAGCGCAACACAAACATACACCGTACTGGAAAACGGTGACATGCTAAACCCGTACCAGATTTTCATAACACTGTGGTATTCGAGAAGGGTCGGCTAAGGAATTTCGAGGAGTGTATCGCCATGAATTTTTGCCCAAGATGCGGAAAAGAAGACAAATTAATTGACGGTCTGTGCGAAAAGTGTTTTAAAGAGACAACGGTCTTGGCCGAATTCGCGGGCAAACTTGTCCAGTGCCCGATATGCAAAAAGTGGCTATCCAAGGGCGCGTGGAAAACTTTTGAAGAGGCCATGCAGGACGGAATAAAACATAAAGGTTTGCTGATAGAAACTGAAGTCGCAAACCACGGAAATTATTACACCATAGAATATTCCATAGATTATGAAAAAAATATTTTTAAAGGCGTCATTGAGATACATTCTTCCGCCAGAAAGATCGCATGCACAAACTGCTCGCGCACCCGAGGCGGTTATTACGAGGCTATGGTACAGTTGCGCGGAAACTGGAGAAAGCCTTTTGAATATTCCAACTGGGTGGGAACATCAAAAACGGCCGAGAAGAAGGAAGGCGTCGACCTTTCTGAGATCAACTTCTCCGA
>CAYZCD010000029.1:8338-12091 GCA_964476825.1 uncultured archaeon | reverse complement strand
GAATATATCCACACCCAACTCCTCCTTTGTTTTCCTATGCTATAATTTGCTGACGCGTTTACGGTCACCCGTAAAAACGCTCTGACCCGTGTATACGTCGGACCAAATTCAGCTATCTACCATACTTAGGAAGAATGTAGATATAAAAACTCCGTGAAACAATCGTGGAACAATCTTATGTGGTGGTGCGGTCATCATCTTTTATCCCGTGAACGGTATCTTCAGCAGGTTTAATTGTTCCAAATGGTTCCTTTGGCTTTTTAATTAAGAATACACGATTAGTTCGTCCCCTTTCTTCAACCCCTATGATACCTCTGCTCTTTAAATCATTAATAAGGCGAGAAACCTTAGCTTTAGAGAAATTAGTCTCAAATACGATCTTTCTTTGCATTTTCTCACCGTTATTGCTTAATAAACAGTCAATAACCTTTCTTTCGTCTGATGTTAATATAGGAAGCACAGAATCAAGGTTTTCTTCGGTTCGTATGATTATTTTGTTCTTTTTACCGTAAAGATAGACAGATATACCTATTAAAATTATAATTAAGATCAGAAAGAACGGAAACAGGTTTGAAAGGGTTAAATCTTGAATATTTTCGTAAACTACCGATATGCTTAGTAAATCGCCTGCGGTAAAGTTATTTCTGGCCCAATCGATCAATATTCTGCGTCCGTCTGTGCGTGTTTCCCCGTCCGCAGGCGCGTACGGTAATAATCCAACCGCAGTTTGCGAATCTTCCATGTTAATAAGGCCTTTGCCTTGGGGCAGTTTGACCGTGATCGCTAAAGTTGTGACCGGCACAGAACTCTGGTAATCGAACCGGTAAATCCATCTATTTTTGTCCAATTGTTTGATAAATCCCGGACTTGTATAATTGAATGTGAGGCTTCTTTGGCCTCTCGTTATATTTTCCAAACCGCAGCTAATCAAAGACGAACTGCCTTGTTTGTTTAACGTGCAGCTTGTGTTGAAATTTGCAGCCCAGCCGAAATCCGTTACGTCGCTGATTATCGGGTAATCTATCCTGTTTGGTGCGGGTATGTCAAACGCTATTTTTACCTGGTTTATAGTATTTCCATCGTCTAAGATTTCAGTTGTTATTTCATAAAATTGGATAGCCACGGCTTGCGCGTTCGTTGAGTTAATAACAATAACCGCGATTAATACTGAAACAATCTGGATGAAACGTTTCATCATATCTTTCATAATTAAGGGGAGATATAAAAGTTAGTTTTACGGTTATTGGTTACTTCTAGAAAGCACGACGCCGCCTATTCCTGCCTGGGCGAAGCGATGCACGAGGTTGGCTATCTCATTTAACACGTTTTGAGCCTCTCCAAGCTCTATGGCTATTTTCTTGGGCTCTAAAATCTCCAAAGCCGAAGGCCCGTAATTTATCACAAAGCGGGCCAGCGAACCGTAGTTTTTAGCCATCACTTCCAGCTCTAGGACAGTAGAATAAGCTTCCGCGACATTAGGCAGCGGATTTTCAACTTTGTGGCTTTCTTTCAACTCCTTTTTAACAATGCCAATTTCCTGTTCCTTTTCAATAAGTTTGGCCAATTCAACCAGCGATTGTCGCGAGACATCTTCTTTTGTAGCCAACGATTCAACCATAACCCACGCTTTTAGCCAGCCGTCTGCGAGCTTCTGCCTGACGTCGCGTTCCTCGATTTTCATGATCTTGGTTATCGCGGGAACAATTTAAAGGTGACAAGTCAAATCATATAGTATGCAAGTTCAAATTAAGAACTACCTATACGATTTATCGGATTACAAAATACCACTATTCGTTCACGGTTCCGGAAAAATAATCAAAGAAATTTTGCACGAGGCGAGCATACACGAAGGCGGGAATTATTTGGAATTTCTGAAGAGATTTGAGTCTTCTCCTAGGATGATATATTTTTATTGCGGCGGGGAAAGGGCCATGCCGGCCAGAGCCCTTACCGCAATACTAGATCAGTGTGAACAACACAATACTGGTATTTTTTCAAATACAGTCGACGAGCTGTTTCAATCCTTTATCGGCGTAAGTTCTCGTGGAAATAAACCCATAATATTGCCTAAGTTTTATTCCGAAGAACTGGCGTACCTTACTGGAGTAATAATGGGGGATGGGCATGTATCCAAAAGGTTAGAAATTCGGATAGCAGAAGAGACAGAGGAGCATTCTGACTATCTTGTAGACCTGGTATACGGAATTTTTGGGTATAGGCCATTAAAAATTCCGGTAGGCAACTATAATCTAATCTTAATCAGTTCTGCCCCCATCCATTTCTTTTTTACCAAGGTAATTGGTCTGCCTGAAGGTAAGAAAAAATACAAGGAATTAATTCCGGATTTTGTAAGATTAAATTCCGATTTTAAGCTGAATTTCTTGAGGGGCTTATTTGATTCTGACGGTGGGGTTACGATTTCGAAAAACAAGAGGAGTGTTCTGTTAAGCTGTTCAAACGAAGTTTTTCTCAGAGAACTAAAATCGTTAATGGGTGAGTTTGGAGTTAATTTCAATTTATATAAATCGGGTAACCGGAAAGGATTTGAACTAAGAACTTTTAAGCAGTCCAATATAAAGAATTTTGTTGAAACAATAGGATTTAAGCACCCTGTTAAAAAACAGAGGTTGAGTGCCCCAATAGCTCAGTGGTAGAGCGACAGTTTCGTAAATCCGAGTCGAGATAACTGTAGGTCGTGAGTTCAATCCTCACTTGGGGCTTTCTTGGATAATGAAATTACATTTTAATATTCTGGCAACTGGTATACAGCCATTCAGCCGGAACATAGGTTTCACTTTAAAACATAAGCAGATATTACTTAATGGGGTTGCGCAACAACACGGGACCGAAAGGCGTGAAGTTGTAGTCTAATCAGGTAAGACAGCTGGCTCCAGTTACAATAGCTAGAATCATACCGATGCTGTATACGGTATGATTCAGTCTGCTCTTGGAGCGATGAGGCGTAAGCCGATGAAAATAGAAGTTACCAGCCGATCAGGGTTCAAATCCCTGCAACCCCAATTAATTTAATCTTTCTCTGGGAGAAAAGAGATAGGAAAAGAGGTCAGAATTTGAAAGATCCGAATTGCGTGTTTTGTAAAATCGCGGCAAACGAAATACCGTCGAAAAAAGTTTACGAAGACGAATATTATCTTGCGTTTCTCGACATCAATCCGGCAAACGCCGGCCACGCGTTAATCATACCAAAACAGCATTACCAGACGATAATAAGCATTCCGGAGGACGATTTGTTCGGCCTTATGAAAGTGATAAAACGCCTGGCCGCGGCAGTGCGCGAAACCATGGTCGCTGACGGCCTGAATATACACCAGTCCAACGGCACAGTCGCAGGACAAATAATACCGCATCTTCATTTCCATCTGATACCGCGCTACAAAGACGACGGCTTTGGGTTTGGCTGGCCGCACAAACAATTGCCGGACGATGAAATGGAATCGACGCGCAAGAAACTGGCCGAAAAGATGGGCTATCGCGGATAAAAGCTCTTAATTCTAAAATTTGAAAGATGTGACAGTAGTAGACTGAAACGGGCGCATAGTAACTAGACGCATACACGGTATGCGTCAGTTCCCGCGGCGTCTGTTTCTAGCTTAATGGCATACCGAAACGGACGCATACAAATGGCGTCCATTTCAGTTAGTAGCATGCGGCGGTGGTCCAGCCTGGTAAGAGGCCTAGAGGCCCAGGAAACGCGAGCCTTCCAAGCTCATAACCCGGGTTCAAATCCCGGCC
>CAYZCD010000029.1:2394-8328 GCA_964476825.1 uncultured archaeon | reverse complement strand
ATCAGTGGTTGAATTGTCGTCAAAAGAATTGCCAAAAAAATTGATATTGGGGCTTCTGTCCTTCATATTCCTTGTGTTCGGGACTCTGTCTGTAAACTCATTCCTGATAGGCCAGATGGGCGTTAAGACGGTAATCACGAACGTAATGGAAGGATTCACAACCCAGACTTTCGATGACGCGATAAAGGGCGCCTGCGCCAAACAGACCGGTATGACATACTCAGAATGCGAAGTTCTTGCATTGGACCAGATCTGTCCCCAGTACGCCAGCGACGCGCAATGCAATGGAATCGGAACCAAAGGCAAGGATTATTTCATAAAGAACATATTCCTGCCCAACTCTATTTCAAAAATGAATGAAATGAACATCCCAAAAACGGACATCAAGATAGGCGACCTTGACTCGTTAATTAACAACTTATTTGTTATATCAACGGTTCTCACCATAGTTTCCGTCATACTGATGGTCATGATCATAGCAGATCCCAAAGGCATTGTGAAGGTTTTGGGAACCAATATCATCATCATAGGGTTGCCGATGTTTGTTATCACATACCTCGCCAACGGCCAAATATTGTCTCTGGTATCGCAAGCCGGCATCGGCGCAGATCCAAAAATCATCGGTTCTTTGTCGGAAGTTGTTTCATCGGGCTTGAAGCCTCTTTTCGATGCACAGCAGCAGGTTGGAATCGCACTGACTGTTCTTGGTCTGGTGATGCTGGCGTCTGCCAAATTTCTCAAGGAAGAGAAACACCTGTTGAAAAAATAACGGCAGTTCGAAGGCGGTACGTACAATGAACGCGAACCTGTCAATTCTGGTAGAAAAATTGAAAAGCGGCAATTTGGATTTCACGCTCATCGACGAAAAAACAAAAATGATATCCAGTCGCGACGTCGAAAAGGTTTTCGCAGGCGACCCGGACGAAATCTGGAAAACTTTAATCTTAACGGACGAAAAAGAATTTTTTGCCGCCTTCCTGTGCGGCCGCGACCGGCTGGATGTTAAAAAAGCGGAAAACGCATTTAACGTTGCTGGTTTGAGAATGGCGAAAGCCCGGGAATTGAAGGATAAATTGAAACTGCGGCCCGGCGAAGTGTGTCCGTTAACCGTTAACATTCAGCTGGTATGCGATTCTTACGTGGAGAAATTTAAAAAAATAAACTTCGGTTCCGGCGACATGGAATACGGCATCGAGATGAAGGTCGAAGACGTATTAAAGTTTCTAAAACCGAAAATTATTGATATTAAGGAAGGATAAAATGGACATAGAATCTAAAATGGATCTTGTTAGGAAGGTGGGCGAGGAAATAGTCACAGAAGAGGAAATGATAAATTTATTCCAGACTAAAACCCACCCGATAGCATATGATGGGTTTGAGCCGAGTGGGTACGCTCATCTAGGCTCAGGCCTAATGCGCGCCATCCAATTGCAGATTTTGATGGATGCCGGGATAAAATTTAAGCTTTACGTCGCGGACTGGTTTGCCTGGATCAACAACAAGATGGGCGGGAACCTTGAAAACATCCAGCGCGCAGGAAATTACCTCGTCGAGGTATGGAAAGCCTGCGGTGTCGACGAAAAAAAAGCCGAGATAATCTGGGCATCCGATCATGTTAAAGATCCTGAATACTGGAAGAAAGTTGTCGCAATCGCCAAAGTCACGACAATGGACCGCATGATACGCTGCGGCGCTATAATGGGGCGCCAGCTAAAGGAGATGCAGTACACTTCCCAGGTTTTGTACCCTGCCATGCAGGCTGCAGACCCGTTCCACATGGGCGCGGACATCTGCCAGCTAGGTTTGGACCAGCGCAAAGTAATTCTCTTAAGCAGGGAGGTCGGGGAAAAATTAAAATGGTACAAACCCGTCGCGATTCATCACCATCTTCTAATGGGGCTGCAAGGCCCGAAAAAAATGGGAGGTTTCGAGGAAAACAAAAAGATGGACGAGGAAATCGCGAGCAAGATGGCCAAATCGATCCCGAAAAGCAGCATATTTGTCCACGACGCGCCTGAAACCATAAAAGAAAAAATAACCGCGTCGTTCTGCCCGGAAAAAATCGTGGACGGCAACCCGATGCTGGAAATATCGAAGTATGTAATTTTTAACAAAATGAAATCCTTCGACATAAAGAGGCCGCAGAAATTCGGCGGAGACTTGTCCTTCAACAATTACGCCGAGCTTGAATCCATATACGCTGCGGGAAAATTACATCCGACGGACCTGAAAAACGGAGTTGCGGAGGCGTTGATAAATATTTTAGAGCCGGTACGGAAGCATTTTGAAAAGCCTTCCGCGAAAAAATTAATGGATGTTTTTAACGAAGCTGAAATAACGAGATGATTTTATGATAGATATCAGGTTGGTGCGTGAAAACCCGGACGTTATTATCAAAGACTTGAAAAAGCGCAACGATGTTGAAAAACAAAAAATGCTGGAAAAGATAATAAAAGACGATTCACGCCTGCGCGAACTTACACAGCAGGCGGACGAGTTAAAACATAAGCGCAACTTAGTGACTGAGCAAATAGCCGAAATGAAGCGCAACGCGCAGGACGCGGGCAAAAAAATAGCCGAGATGGTAAACGTCGCTTCAACGATACGGTCCTACGACCAGGAAATAGGAAACCTCAGGATTTCCGTGCAAAGCGGTTTGATGAAACTGCCGAACATACTCCATGAATCCGTTCCCGTCGGGGCGAACGAAGAAGGCAATGTGGTCGTAAAGAACGTCGGCAAAACCCAGAAGAAAAAATTCGAAATAAAGGATCACATAGACCTTGGATCGCAGCTGGGCCTCATAGACATCGAACGCGCCGCAAAAATTTCGGGCTCAAGGTTTTATTTTTTGAAGGGTGAGTTTGCAATCTTGGAAATGTCTCTGATGCGCTACGCAATAGACGTCCTAACGAAAAAAAAATTCCAGTTGGTTTTGCCGCCCCAGCTGATGAAGACGGAGCCGTACAAAGGCGTCGTGGACCTTTCAGATTTCCAGGACGTGCTGTATAAGGTTGAGAACGAGGATTTGCATTTAATCGCCACGTCCGAACATCCCATAACCGCGATGCACATGAATGAAACCTTGTCGAAAGAAAATCTGCCCTTGAAATACGCCGGTTTCACAGTGAATTTCCGCAAAGAAGCCGGCGCGCACGGAAAAGATACGAAAGGAATCTTCCGGGTCCACCAGTTTGGCAAAGTGGAACAAGTTGTCATTTGCGACCCGTCCGAGTCGTGGAAATGGCATGAGTTGTTGTTAAAGAACGCTGAAGAAATAACCAATTCGCTTAAACTCCCGTACCGCGTTGTCAACATCTGCACAGGAGATATTGGAACAGTGGCTGCTAAGAAATACGATATTGAAGTGTGGATGCCTGCACAGGAAAAATACCGCGAGATCGTTTCGTGCTCAAATTGCACGGATTACCAGGCGCGCAGGCTAAACATAAAATTGCGCGAAAAAGAAGGCGCGCCGACGTCAGGATTAGTTCACACGTTAAACTCGACGGCTGTTACGGATAGGGTTCTAGTTGCCATTATAGAAAATTTCCAGGCTAAAGACGGCGCTATTAAAGTCCCGAAGCCGCTAGTAAAATATACGGGTTTCAAGGAGATATCCCGATGATTTTCGGATTCGACGAAGTGACTATCGGATTGTTCATAGCATTTGCTTTTTTCATCGTGGCAGCATACGCAATACTGCGTTTGGTTTTCAAAGTCGCTTTAATCGCATTGGTATCAATGTCATTCCCGATAATATTGGGATACATGGGTTTTTATCAAAATCTGGGAATAAACACGATACTGGTCTTCGGCATATTGGGGCCGTTATTTTACATAACGTATTTCTTTGTTAATAAAATTTTGGGCATGGTCTGGCCCGTCTTTGGCATATTCGGTAAGAAGGAAAAAACCTCGAAAAATAAAAAGCAGCAAAAAAAGCAAAAGAAGGAAGACGACGAGATCGAAATCAGCGGTTAACTTCAATTGACCGGGCCTTTTAAGTTGTTTCTATGTCTATGAATTTGTGTGAGCATGATGCCGGTCCAATTCGAAAGCAGTTAGTTGTAATAGAAAATTTGCCTGGTTATGTGAATATATTTTTTGATTCCCATAAAGCTCGCTCTTCTACAAAAATTTTTTCTGGGAGGAGGTGAGTATATGGAAAAATTGCCGGACGGCTACAGGTTGAGGGTCCGGATCGGTTCGTATCTGTATGAAGGGGCGCGTGACATAGAAGAACGGTTGCCCGGAATCGCAGGTTACATAGCAGAGTTGGCGAATCGCGACCGCGAAGTTCTGGAGAGCAGCTCACGAGTATATGATATAGGCGGACAGAAGGCGACGATTTGGTACAAAGGCCGCAACGGCCACAGGATGAAGAGAGCCGAAATCAGAAGGATGCGCGAAAACAGGAACAAATGGGGTTGGTAAGCTCAATGTGCACATCATTTTATCCGTAACTTATCGATTTGCCGTTTCCATTAACTTCAACGCGGTTGGCATTGCCGTTTAATACAATTCCAAAAGAACCTATCGACATCTCACCGCTAAAGCCGGTGATTTTCACATCTTCCCCGAGCAATGAAAGCGAGTTGGTGGAATTGTAAATTAATTTTCCGGACGCTTTTTTCACAGATATGGATCCGCCCGCTACGTTTGTTAATTTCGTGGTTGACGAGCTTAAATTTCCGTTTATCTTTACATTCCTTTCCGACCTCAATGTTGCCGAGTTGGAAACAAATCCTTTGCCTGCCCCGTCAAAACCTATGTTCTTTGTACCGGCATCATAGGTCAATTTTCCCGAGTACGATTCTACGCTCATATCCTCTACGAGCAGCGGATTTATCGAAATCTGGCGGTCGTCGAATATCATGGAGGCGTCCTCTGATTTGGCCGTGATATTTTCGACGTTTTCAACGTTCAACGAAAATGATGAAGTGAGCAACCCCACGTCGAGGCTGACCGGAAAACTTGCGCCGTTTTTCGCGCCCGTGGTTATCGAAGATAGTGATATGCCGCCGAACACGTTTTCAATGTTGTTTCCCAGGGTAGGTATGTTTTCAATTACGAAAGCGAGTATTGCTATGCTAATCGCGACCGCTAAAATATTTTTCGCATCGACCATATGATTATTCATATTGTGCGGTGTTATAAAAGTTATCATGAAACTCCGCATCGTTTTAGTCGGCGTCGAGGGCGAGGAGAATATAGGTTACGTGGCGCGGGTGATGGACAATTTTAATTTCGACAACCTGGTTTTAGTCTCGCCAAAAGCAAAGATAACGGAAATTACGATGTCGCGCTCTATGCGGGCTGCGCACATGCTGAAAACCGTAGAAACGTTTACGGATATCGATTCCGCGGTCAAGCATTCTGAAATTGTAGTCGGAACAACCGCGAAGCTGGCAACGGAAAAAAACCTTCTTCGCTCTTCGTTGACGCCGAAGCAGCTCGCTAGGAACCTTGAACGCTGCGCGGGAACCGTGTCCATATTGCTCGGACGGGAGAGTTCCGGTTTGACAAACGAGGAATTGAAAAAATGCGATCTTATCGTGACAATACCAACGAGCCCGAAAAACCCCGCGTTAAACATATCCAATGCGCTTGGAATAATCCTGTACGAGTTATTTTCGCCCGCAACCGGCGGTAAAACCCCGCCTTCCAGGAAAGAAAGGAAAGTTCTTCACAAATTTTTCGGCGAAGCCGTCGGATCTGTGACTATGCAAAAGATGCGCGCTAAAATGGCAGCAAGCGTATTCAGGAATATAACCGAGCGCGCGGTAATATCCCGCAACGAGTCATACACTTTATTAGGAGCATTCCGCAAAATGCGGAATAAGCTTAAGAATAAATAAACCAATGATTCTAAGGTGTTCTGATGGCCGAAGACCCATTTTCCGGAATATTTCTCGTATTATGGATAGTCAT
>CAYZCD010000029.1:0-2384 GCA_964476825.1 uncultured archaeon | reverse complement strand
AAAACTTACCGTTATAGAATATACCCTTCTAAAAACCAGCGTAAAAGGCTTGATTCTCAATTAATCTTATGCAAAGAACTATACAACCTGCTCCTTCAAAGATGTAAAGAAGATTATAAAATAAATAAAAATCCAGTAAATCGCAGAACACTATACAAACTTGTCAAGCAATTAAAAGATAATGATAAGCGTTATTCAGTTATACATTCCCAGGTCCTCCAAAACGTAGATGACAGACTAGTAAAATCCTATAAAAACTATTTCAGGCGTGTCAAAGAAAAGAAATCCGGAAAGAAGATAAAGGCAGGTTTTCCGAGATTCAAGAAGTTATATTCAAGCATAACCTATCCTCAGAGCGGATTTAATCTGATCAATAATCGCCTATTCGCATCCAGGATAGGCAATATTCCTATCGTAACCGAAAGAATCCCGGAAGGTAAAATTAAAACACTAACAATCAAAAAAAAGCCTTCAGGCAAATATTTTGTTTTCTTCAGTTCTGTTATTGATATTCCTAAAATCGAACACCCGGACAAAAATAACAAAGCCGGTCTAGACGTAGGCTTAGAAAATTTCGCAACTCTATCCGACGGAACAACAATACAAAATCCAAGATTTATTAGAAAATCGGAAGAGGCTCTGGCGAAATACCAGCGCAGATTATCCAGAAAATCAAAAGGTTCAGAAAACAGAGTAAAAGCAAAAATAAAAGTAGCAGGAATCCACGAAAAAATAACCAACCAGCGGACAGACTTCTTGCACAAAACAACAAAAACGCTGGCAGAAAAATACAGTTTCATAGCATTGGAAAAATTAAACATCAAAGGAATGTTACGTAATCATAACCTGGCGCGAAGCATATCAGATGCTTCGTGGGATCAATTCGCAAAGATACTTGGCTACAAGGCTGAAAGAGCTGGTTGCCAACTCGTCTTCGTGAATCCAGCTGGGACATCACAGATATGCAGCGGATGCGGAAACATCGTAAAGAAAGATTTAAGCGATCGATGGCATGAATGTAATGAATGTGGTCTATCAATCCATCGTGACCATAACTCCGCATTAGAGCATCTAAATCGAGCTACCGACGGACTGTCGGGAAGTAACGCCTTTGGAGACCTTACCGATACTTTATTAAATAATAAAGCAAGTAAGATCAATGAATCAGGAACTAAACGCGTTGAAACAGACGCTGGAAACCCCGCACTTTAGTGCGGGGAGGATGTCATGAATAAATAAACCAATTACATAGAGAGCATTTTAAAGTGATTTAATGGCTGAAGACCCGTTTTCCGGAATATTTCTCATATTATGGATAGTCATGATTTTCTTCTATCCTAGAATGACATTGATGCAGATTGTGTGGAAACTCGAGGAGAGCGTAAAAAATCTTGAAGGTATGTCAAGAAATTCCAGAAAAATAGTTTTGAAACAGATTTCCGAAAAACCGTCTGAAAAAACGAAAGACGCTGTCGACAGGATGGTCGAATTTTTCGCAGTCGAGCCGGTTTCGCTGGACCCTTACGGTCTGATACCGAAGCTTGAACACATAGTGAATGCGGAAGAGGACAAGATGAAATATTCCATAAAACAGATAACTCCGAACATGGACGAGGAAAAGCGCGCCAACGTTCTTATGGGCGTTGCCGGCGCCATGTCCGTCCACCAGATCGCGAAAGTCGTTAAACATTTTTTGGTCATGATAAAGAAAACCAAGAACATACAACTTGCCATGATTTTGCAGATGCAATTGCCCATGGTCGAAAGGATGGCCAAAGCCATGTACAAAGGCACGGAATATCTCGCTACAGGCCAGCCCGTAGGCGATTCAATCGGGCCTTTAATCGCAGCTGAAATGATCGGCGGCAATAAAGTGAAATTTACCGGGCATGATACCGTAACCGCAATTGCCAATTACAAACACAGGAAGCTGGTCGTCATGAAAGCAACCGGTCCTGGCGGCCGACTCGGTAAATTGGGCCGCTCAGCCGAGGATATTTTAAAAGCGCACAAAATATCGAGGATAATAACAGTCGACGCCGCTGCAAAACTTGAAGGAGAAAAAACCGGAAGCATCGCAGAAGGCGTCGGAGTTGCAATGGGCGGCATAGGCGTTGAGCGCGCGCAGATAGAAAACATTGCAGTTAAACATAATATCCCTCTGGACAATATAGTCGTAAAAATGGGCCAAGAAGAAGCGATAACAGCGATGCCTTTGGCCGTTAAAAACGCAACGCCTAAAGTCATGGAAGCGTTTGATAGATTGCTGGAAAGAACGAAAAAAGGCGATTGCATTCTCGTTATCGGCGTAGGAAACACTTCAGGCATCGGAAATTCGACAAAAGACCTGAAAAAAACATTCGAAATTATTGAGAAAAACGCCA
>CAYZCD010000028.1:0-12414 GCA_964476825.1 uncultured archaeon | reverse complement strand
GGAAATTCGGATTTTAACAGTTCGACCTCTTGATTCTTCTCGCTTTTTAACACTTCGACGACGAAACCGTGCATTATGTTGCCAAGTTCAAATATCTTCATCAGCTCAGGGTCGACCTGTTTGGGGTATTTGTAAGAATACCACGTTTTTCTCAGGCAACCACCGACTTCTGATGGATAATAACGTCCAACCTGTTTCGGCCTGTGCTCTCTTTCTATGTGATTGGTTACCATCTTGTTGAAGTCTATCATGCCTTACTAAGAGTAAATTTTTAGAAGTTAAAAGCGTTATTGGCGAAGAGTTTCCGATAGGATTCGTACATAAACGACGTCTTCAACAACGCAACAAATTTATAGTATCGAATGTAAATATGAGTGTAATCAAAAATCGCTAATAGCCAGTTGACCTTGATTCTTCAAACCAGCCCCGTTGGGAGCATTTAACTTTCGTAACTGTTGTATACCGTTACTTTAATTACAAAAAGTGAAAATTTGCGCACAAGTAAAGCCAGCGATAAAATGCGATATACTAATCAACAATTAGTATATTTATATAATAGCGCTAACTAACGATTAGTATGATAATTAAGGAAGCCCTCAGGCAAATAGTAACTCAACAGAAACATGAAAATGACCGTGTTGAAGAGACTGTGAAAAGGAACGTTTTAGACGAGGTACTAAAATGGTTCAACGATAATAGGATAATAATTCTCACCGGTCTGAGGAGGAGTGGAAAATCTACCCTTCTAAGACAGATAATGATGGAAAAGAAGGGCTGGTGCTATGTCAACTTCGAAGATGAAAGGTTCATAGAATTCAGGTCGCAGGACTTTGAACTGCTGAATGAGGTTCTTGTCGAAGTCTATGGCAACCCGAAAATATACTTCTTCGACGAAATACAGAATATTGACAAGTTCGAAACGTTCGTGAGAAGACTACAGGATCAGGGAAAGAAGATCGTCATAACAGGCTCAAACGCGTCCCTTCTTAGCAAAGAACTCGGAACGAGGCTCACCGGAAGATACAAATCTTTTGAGGTTTATCCGTTCTCTTTTTCTGAATATCTCAGATTCAGAAATATCTCTCCGTCTAAAGACTGGCCATATCTAACTGGAAAAAAAGTGATATTGTTAAAAACATTTGAAAAATATATGCTCGAAGGCGGTTTGCCGGAATACCTTAAGAACAGGGACAAGGAATACGTAAGAACCGTTTATGAGAACATTCTTTACCGCGACATTATCGCAAGGTATTCGATAAAGATGCAGAAGGTTATCAAGGAACTGTTTAATATATTCGCAACAAACATATCTTCGCAGTTTACCTACAACTCGTTGAAGAAAGCTCTGGGATTATCTAATGCTATAACAGTCAAAGAATATGCTTCGTATCTAAGCAACTCTTACTTGTTCTTCGAGCTGCAAAGGTTCGATTTTTCCGTGAGAAGACAGTTGAATTTTCCAAAAAAGATATACGCAGTAGACCCTGCGTTCAGCCTGCTCGGCGGGTTCAATTTCTCCGCCAACAAAGGTCGTGTGTTGGAAAATTTGGTCTTTATAGAGTTGAAGAGACGAAACATGGAACCTTATTATTACTCAGACGAAAACGAGTGCGACTTTGTCTTGAAGAGCGGTTCAAAAATTAACGCGGCGATTCAGGTATGCTACTCTTTGGATAAGGGTAACCGTGAAAGGGAGATTGGCGGATTGGTTGGTGCAATGGAGAAATTCAAGCTAAGAAAAGGCGTCATATTGACGATGGAGCAGGAGGAAGAGATTCCGGTTAAAGGCGGAAAAATAAGGGTTGTGCCTGTTTTCAAGTGGCTATTGGGATTCGATTGAAATCAATTGACAATATTTTTATACCCGTTGTTTAGGAAATGAACCGTCTAAATTTGCTCATATTGGGAGCATTTAATTATTAAAATGGCGCATTAATCTTTAACACTGTTTTTGATATGCATGGTTAGGCAGGCGCTGCCGGAATTGGGAAGGAAAAATTACGGCAAGCTCACCGCGGGAGAGACGCGGGAATTGTGGGTAAGAATCATTTCGCAACAGATGGGAATTGGCCTAGAAGACGCGGAAATGCTGATGAAGAGGAGCAATAACCTGCCTGTCTGGGAAATTGCCGATAAATACGACGAAAGGACGTACCTGCTTCCGGACGAGAACCATTTATCGGCACATGTAAGGGAAAACAAGATTTATCCGAGGTTCAACGCAAATGCCTCCCTTTTGTCAGGATTGTCTCGGGATTATCACGGGCCTAGGGGGCCAAGACCCGTGTTTGCGTCTTTGGAGAATATAGCAAGGGTTTCTTTTGGCGTGCCGTCGCGGGTATCTTATTGGAGAAAAAGCATCGGGCGCAATTGGGGGCCATTAGGCAAACAGCTCGTTGACCTTAAGCTAAGCGCGTCAAACCCTGACAGCGCACCGAAAGGTGTAAGGTTTGAATACGACGACATACGCAGGGGAGTGTACATAGCGCCTTCGATGGACAATGAAACCGCAGGCGCGCTTGGAATAATATTTTCTGACGGTTCCGTATCAGGAAGCACGCTGAGGCTTACGGGAGGGTCGAAAGACGCAAAATTCTACAGCGATGTGGTAATACCGACGATGGATCGCGCGTTCAACATGCTTCAGGATGATTTGTACGATTACACCCAGCCTTCCGGTTTTTCCGGAGACGATTACATTTTTTTCAGGCTTGGGTACTCGTCGATCGCATTGACAACATACCTCAGGAGCCAGTTCTATTTCCGGCAGTCCGAAGAGGAAAGAAGGGCCAAAGGACTCCCGGAAAGGATGAAATCAAAAAATTTTGCGCCTTACCGCAGGACTTTCCTGAAACATTTTCTGGCCGCGGCTTCGGGAACGAATGTATCCGAAAGCATTGGATCAATAGGTGTCATCGTTCCCGATGTTTCTAGGCCGCTGCTCGAAGACGTAGGCGAATTGGTAGAAGATTCTGTGGAAAAGCATTCCATCGCATTGCTCGGGATGAAAGGCTCGGACAGCTACAGGCTTTCCATAAGCACCGTGCCTACGCTTGAGCTGTATTTCAGCGGGATGTTAGATGTCAACCCGAGAATAAAAGCAAGGATTGAATGGTACTTGGAAAATTTAGGCATCGGACGGAGAGCCTACAAACATCTCCGGAATTTGTACGGGGACGTAGCCGATAAGTACAGAAGGTTATGATTACATCATGAATGTCACAAAAATTTCCGGCATTAAGATCCGCCATCTCCAGGTTATTGATTTGCCGTCTTTGCGGGATTTTAAACATCCGGAGGTGCGGCGACCGGAGATTGTATATGGATTTACAGGCTTGAAGCACGAACTGTACGAGGATTTCGGCCTGCTTGACGACGCTGTGAACAACGCAGTATCAGACGCGGAACTGAAAAACGATCCGTTGGAAACGTATTCTGTTGCCGTAAACAAATCCGGAGAGGTTGTTGGTTTCGCTCTCACCGGCGGAACTATGATGTATACAGTGATGGAAGGAAGGAGCAGAAAGATACCGGACATACATTACGTGTATGTCCATCCCGATTACAGGAAAAAAGGGATCGGAATGGCGATGTGCGAGACGCTCATGCACCATCACACATTCCTGCGCGTTTCCGGCGTGTCTGAACTGGGCAGCGCGCTGGCTGACAAACTAATAAAAAATTACGGGCATCCGGAAGGGCGTGATGTCATAAGGCATCCAAAGCGCTAAAGAATTGCTGATAAACTTTTTATCACGAACAGACAGCAGAAATTTATAAGTTTTCGACAGACAGCAGCATTTCCCAGATTTTTCCTTTGTCAGTTGTTTTCCAGACACGTCCCATGTCTCCGTTAAGGTATATCACGCTTTTGTCGTTCTGGTCAAAAACGATGTTCGACACCCGATGGTCGTTTGTTACTTCTTTCGGCAATTTTCCCACAGAACTCCACGTCTTGCCGCCGTCAAGGCTTTCAAACAGGTCGTTCGGCTGTGCGTATACGTTTAACCCTATTAACCGCATCCCGTTGTTCGGGTCGAATTTTGCAAAATTCACATTGGTCCGTATTTCGCTGAAAGTATCCCCGCCGTCTGACGAATAAAGGGCTTTTTCATTGCCCGCCCCGCCCCCGAAAATGAATATGTTACTGAAGTTTGACAAGGAAACGTCCGCGAAACGGATTGCGAGCCCAGACGTTGATCCGATGCTTGTCCATGTCATGCCCGCGTCCTTAGTTTCCAGCAGGCCGGTCTGATCCGAAGATACTTGCTTATCCGTACCCGTTCCCACGCGCAGCGCCATTGTCGCGAGCAGCAGATGGTCCGGATTATTCGGGTTTAGAAAAATTCCGGTTGCTCGCATGTCCTTTACCAGGCCCGTCGGCGATTCTTCCCATGTTTTCCCGCTGTCAACTGATTTGTACACTATTCCCCTGGTAACGAAAACCGCGCTCTTGTCTGCTTCGGTATTGCTTGAAGGAAGCGCTGCTGTTTCTACGTAAACGGTTCCAGGATAGCGCGGGTCTATGGCAACATGCCCTGTATACGCGTTCATATCGCCGCTGAAAAGTTGATGCCAGCTCTTTCCTGCGTCAAGGCTTTCATGCAGCCCGCCCGTCTGGTATCGCGGCTCGGATATTTTTCCCGGACCAGATCCGCCAGGCAGCAATATCCTGTCCGGATTCGCAGGGTCTATTAGCATATCGAAGCTTAGCTGGTAGCAGGGTTTTTTCGGATCATCGGCACGCGGCCATCCTTTTATCCCGTGGCCTGAAAATTTCCAAGTCTTCCCGCTGTCCGTGCTCTTGTAAAGGCCCTTGTACTCGATGTTTATGTACATCTCGCTGTTGTTGGAGGGGTTTATTACAAAAGTTTGCTCTGTCCTGTAGTTGTCAAATCCCAGATAAGGCTTGCACTCAGTCGGATAGTCGTATACTATATCGCTGTTTTCCTGCGGGTTGTGCTGGGATGTTTGCACGCGTCCCTCCTGCGATGCATTCCAGGACTTTTGTGTTTCCATCCCGTATTCTGAGGGTGTGACGCATCCGCTGACAATCAAGGCTGTTACGATCCCAAAAAACAAAAGGCGCATGCAATTATTTATTCGATTGGTATTAATTATGCGCGAAGAGCTTCGACAGGTTTGAGGCGCGCAGCCTGCCGGGCGGGCGCGACGCCTGACAAACAACCTACGATGAATGAAAATAACAACGCACCTATCACCAGTTCGGGCGAAGCATAAACCTTGAAAAATCCCATGTCAGCGTTAACTGCGATCGACTGCACGACTTGCCCGATGCCTATGCCTACGACGACTCCTACAAAACCGCCGACCAGGCCGAGGATTCCGGACTCGAACAGGAAAATTGTCAATATGTCCCGCTCGGTCGCGCCGACGGCTTTCATTATTCCTATGTTTTTTGTTTGCTCCAACACAGAAGTGTACATCGTGTTCATTATTCCTATCCCTCCGACAAGCAGGGATATGGCCGCAACGCCGAGCACGATTAATTGCACGACACCTATGATCGTACCGACGCTGTCAAGAAGCTGCTGCGATGTCCGGACAGAAAAATCTTCCTGCCCTTTTTTCAACCCGCGGTCTCGGCGAAGCTCCTGCTTGATATTTTCCGCGACAATTGCGGGGTCGTCTCCGGATTTCGGCTGGACCATTATCACGCTCAGCTTATCGGGCTCGTTGAATAATTTTCGCGCAGTGTCCATTGTGACGTACACCTGTTTATCGTCGTCCGGGTTGCCGATGCGGTCCAGGATCCCGATGACCTGGAATCCCTGTCCGCTGATTTTTATGCGGTCTCCGACTTTAACATTTGTTTTGAAAAAATTTTCATGCGCAATAAGGTAACCGATACCGACTGCGTACCTGTCACTGTCCTTGAGGCTGCGGCCCTCGATCACGTGGTACGATGCCATGTTGTCCACGATTTCTTTCGCATCGTCCGTGGGAAGCCCTATCACAAAAATATATTTTATTTCATTGCCGTATTCCACTTGTGATATTTTATACAGCATTCCGCCGGCGATGTCCACGCCGTTTGCGCGTTTTATGACATCGACATCGTGGCGTGTGAGGAACGATGAAGTTGATCCTATGAAGCCGGATAAACCCTGGCCGCCGCCGGGCATGACCATTATTATGTTTGTGCCGAGCGATTTGAACTGCTGCGATATCGAATCCTGCAATCCCTGGCTGATAGAGATTAACGCCACGACTGATGCGATTCCGATGAATATCCCCAGCATCGTTAACCAGGAACGAAGCCCGCGCCTTGTTATCGTCTTCCAGGCCAGATTGAAATAATCGCGCAGCATTATTCATACCTCAACGCAGATATAGGATTCATTTTTGCGGCATTGTGCGCGGGCGCCATTCCGGAAATACAGCCGACGATGAATGAAAATAAAACCGCGCCGATGACCAAGTCGGGCGCTATGTACGCTTTCATTGTGTCGAATCCGGCATTCGCCGCGACTGTCTGGACAACTAAACCGATGATTATGCCGATGAAGGTTCCTATTAAACCGCCGGCTGCGCCAAGTATTCCGGATTCGAATAAAAATATTACCATTATGTCATGCTCTTTTGCACCGACTGCCTTCATCACTCCGATGTTTTTCGTTTGTTCAAGAACTGAGGTGTACATCGTGTTCATTATCCCGATACCGCCGACTAGCAGCGAAATTGATGCGATCCCAATCAGAAACAGCTGCACGATTCCGAGCACGGAAGTAAAACTTTTTATCAGCTGCTGTGCTGTTTGAACAGTAAAATCCTCCTCGCCTTTTTTTAGCCCGCGCTCGCGGCGAAGCTTATCTCGGATTTCATCGGAAACCTCGGTCGTGTTAAAGCCGGGCTTGCTGAGCGCTGATATTGTTGATACTTCGTCACCGGTTCCGAAGAGCGTTTTTGCGGTTTCGCGCGATACCATGATTTTCCGGTCGTAAATGGGGTTTCCGGATTTCTTTGTCACTCCGCTTACATCGAATTCCACGTCTTTGATAATTATCTTGCTGCCTACGCCGACCGGTTTTTCAAAAATATCCCTTGTTAATTCGTAGCCAATTACGGCTTTATTGTTCGAATTGTCCGGCGGATAATTGCCTTCGGCCAACGAAAAATAATCTACGCCCTTCAAATTTTCAACGGTTTTTCCGTCCAAAGGAAGCCCGAACACCATCAACGGCTTGGTTTCCCCGCGAAAATTTACGTTCACCGTGTTTATCGAAACGCCGATAGCGTAATCGACGCCCCTCACCTGGCCCACGACGTCAACGTCGCTCTGGTAAAGCTTGGTTGAAAAAAGGCTGCTCGTGACCGGCGAGGAGTAAGATCCTGCGCCCGAGGTTATGGTTATCCTGTTGCTCCCGACTTTGTTTAACTGGTCGTTTATCACGGCCTGCATGCCGGCGCTAAGGGATATCAACGCAACTACCGACGCGATGCCGATGAATATCCCGAGCATTGTCAACCAGGAACGCTTGCTGCTCCTCCTCAGGTTTGTAATGGAAAGGTCTAAAAGATCTTTGATCATCTTTCTCACGCGTTTTTAATTACCGAAGCCGGTTATTTTTTAAAAAATTTCTTATACAAGAAATAGAAAACAATCAACGCGGCTGCAATTACGAATAATGACGATCCTGTGTTAGACGGCCTCAACCCCATCGAGTTCAGCTGGGCGGGCGTGTACAACACGAGGTTCAGGTTATTTGTCTCAACATAAGGGTTGTTGTTCCCGTCCCTGTACGTCAATGTTATTGGCACGATGACATTGCTCGCGTCGCTATTTACATACAAATCAAATTTCGAGTTTTGGTAATCGTCGGACTTCAATTCTCCCACATAGACGTAATCCGCGGAGAGTATTTTGTATTTGTCGCTTTTTCCTATCGACACGGAAAGGAATTTTATTTTTGTCAAACCCCGATTGACCACGTTTACGTTGATGCTTCCCTTGTCCCCGGGAGACAGTATCGTAGAGCTTTCTATGCCGCTGATGATTTCCGGTTTCGATCCGATGATCAGTGTTACGACATCCGATTTTGTGTAGTTTGTGCCAAGTTCATCGTGGTATTTGACGGTTAACGGAATTTTGTAGGGCTTTGCGTCCGCGTCAGGGTCTGCGATCACGCCAAACGTCACGTTTTTTTCTTCGAGAGCGTTGACGAGGTAAATTTTCTTTTCCGTTGCCGAGCCTATCGGCGAGAACGGGACCCCGGAACTTGCGAGGTCCAATTTTATGCTGATGTCCTTTAAAACCGAATTTGCCGTGTTCTTCAACGAAATCGTTGCTGTTCCAGTCCCGCCCGGCGATATTTCAACCGGTTCGCTGTAAACCTTTTCGACGGCCAGCATGGCCTCGCCCGTCATGACAAATATTTTCGCGGTAAAATCTTTCGAGCCTGTGTTCGTCGCCAGTTTAATCTTCAGGTCGTTCCAGCCTTCCACCGCGTTAGCGTCAATCCTGATTTTGTAACTTAACACGAGGTCCTGAAAAGGCGCTATTTTTGAAAAAGACCTTGTGGAATTTTCGCCCGCGTCAAGGTAAAATGGATATGATGGAATCAATTCAACGACGACGTTGTCGGCCTGTTCGGTCGCGGCATTCACGACATCGATCCAAACCTGCACGTATTTGCCCGGTTCCGCGGGATAAGGAGTGTATTTCAATGCGGACGCGTTCAGGTTTGCAAAGTTGGCTGTGGCCGTTCCGCCGCTGGACAACAGAGCTGCAAACGCGAATACAACAATGAATACAGACATAGTTCGATTCAATTTATCCACCTACGATCAGGCCGTCCTTGAGATGTATAATGCGGTCGGCCTGCCTGGCCACGTTCATATCATGAGTGACTATGATGATTGTTTTGTTGTTCTCCTTATTTATCTTTTTGAGAAAATCTATCACGACTCCGCCCATCTTGGAATCGAGATTTCCGGTCGGCTCGTCTGCAAGTATTATGTCGGGCTCGTTGGCGAGCGCGCGCGAAATGGCTGTCCTCTGCTGTTCGCCACCGCTTATTTCCGTTGGCTTGAAATCGAAACGTTTTTCAAGACCCACCATCTCCAGCAGTTCGGCTGCCTTGCGCGCCCTTTCAAGCTTCGATGCGTTCTGGAACATCATCGGGAGCATTACGTTTTCTATGACTGTTAAATTTTGGATCAAATTGAATGTCTGGAAAACAAAGCCTATCTTCTTCCCCCGAATTTCTGCGAGACGGTTGTCGCTGAATTTTGAAACGTCCTTATTGTCGAGTATGACCTTTCCGCTCGTAGGCGTGTCCAGGCATCCCATGATATGCATGCACGTGGATTTACCGCAGCCCGACGGGCCGGTTATGCTCACGAATTCGCCTTTGCGGATTTTTATGTTAACGCCTTTCAGAACGGGCACGTCAAGCTTTCCGAGGCGGTAGGTTTTGAATACGTCCCTGAGTTCGAGTATGGTTTTTTTCATTTCCAGCACGCGTCCAATTAATATTGTAATCCTGTATTTACATAAAATACGCACAACAGACTGCGAGAAAAATTTAATCGTTACTTGCACATTAAATAGGTTCGAATTTCGGATAACCTGCTATTTCCCTGTCCAAATCTGCAAGTTCTTTGGATTTAGAAATAAAAAGCGGTGAATCGGCGGGTGTTAGCTGTTGCATTTCCCGCAAAAAATATCTATGGACAAGGGCCTCTATAAGAGGTTGTACTTCCCCAAACGTGGCTTCTCCGTTCAGGTAACCGACGGTTTTCTCCAGACGAATTTTTTTGGGATGCCTGAAGTGTGTTTTAGCTTTGTAATTAAAGTTGTCATCCTTGCGCCGGATTTCGCTGTATGGGTCTGAAATTTTTACATCTTCGCTAACCCCGACAATCACGTGGCATATTATTTCCATCCTGTCATTCCGTCTGGTAAAGCGGGCGCCGCCGTCAACATAACCGATTGCAAGCGGCGCAAATCCCATGTCAGGTCGTATAGGATGCGGGCCGGTACTATAAAGGGCATCCCGTAAAGATTCGTATGTTTTTTTCTCTCCTCTAGACCAAGGAAATTTCATTTCAACCCTGATATGGACTGATACTGAAGATATTTATGCCTGAAATCAATCGTCCCTTAAATTTCTGATTTCTTAGATAACCAAAAACAATTTTTACTCTTTCCGGATATTTTTGGATGTTATGTTCTGTTTGAACGTGTCAAGCTCCAGCCTCTTGTAGGTGTAATAGTCGTATACGGTTTTCAACGTGTCTCCCACGATTGTGATGGACTTGTCGGTGTCCTGGCCTCTCACGGATATGCAGTAAAGTATTCGTCCATTCGATTCTGTGTTGATGTACATTATACCGCAGTCGTTAAACACGGTCGGGCTGCTTTTTACGTTGATGCCGTATTTATGCGCAATTATAACTTCTTCCGGAAGGCCGGTTGCCTGGCGTATGTCGAAGGTCGTGTTTGACAGCAGTTTGAGTATGTATTCAGAATCTTTAGTTTCTAACACGGTCGAGAAATACAAACTAAGAAACATGTTGGCGAAAGATTTCGGCGTTAGGCGTCGATTGTTCTCGAAATCGACTCCTACATACTTGAAGCTGTTTACCGGATCCATGTTGTAATAATCCATGAGGGTGTTGAGATGGTCTATGTCCATGTTCCTGAACAGGATGAAAAAAGCGTCGTTGTCGGATTCTTTCAGCATCTTTTCCAGGAGCAATTTTACTGGCAAGCGGTCATTTTCAAAATAGATTTTATCGGTATCGTTGTTCAGTATCGTCTTGTTTACCGGCAATTTTGTATCGTAACTGAGTTCTCCCCTCTCGATGCGATTCATTGTCAATATCGCAACCGGTATTTTGTTGAGGCTTCCGGGGATTGCGCCTTTGTTGCCGTTTATCACAAAGTTGCTTTCATCCTTTAAATTTTCCAAATACAAAGAGACGTCCAGGCTGTTGTTGTCAATATAATTTTGCAAATAATTCCTTAGAGGTGCAAAATTCAATATGCTGAAGCTTTTTGGCTGCAAAATACCGGCGTAGACGCTCGGCGCGAGAAAGCCTTTATAGTAATTTTGCTCAGCGAGCTTATTGGTGCCGATGAAAAATAAAAGCAGGATTATAAACGCGGTTTGCGCCACGATCACGGATTTCGCGCGGACTTGCATAGGAAATTATACGCTTTAATAAATTTATTAACCGATCCTTTGTATGATGGACGCCATAAAAACTTTGTTTGGGTATGAAAACACGGATCCTTACGTTTATGCAGTTACCACAAAATTTGGCGATAAAATAAACGGCCAGATCGCCGTTGATGTTATCGGGTTTACTTTTCTGAAGCAATGGCCGAGGGCTGCGGTTTTTTTGGGCAAGGACAAGTTCACGCACTCGCTGATTTTGGAAAGCGGCGTTTTCGCATTAAATCTGCTTTCTATCAAACAGATGGAACTGGTGCGCAACTTCGGCATGCGGGCCGGGAAAAATGTTGATAAGTTTAAAGGCGTCGATTATTTTACCGCGAAAACGGGCAGCCCGATCATAAAAAATTGCGTCGGCTATGCGGATTTCAAGGTGATTGAGAAATTGGACCTAGGCGATCACACCATGTTTTACGGGTTAGCTGTGGATAGCCAACTAATGTCCGAAGACACGCCGTTAAAAATTTCCTATTTCAGGAAGAACGCGCCCGCGGATTGGATGGTTGAACTCGAAAAGACTACGAAGGAAAGCATGGAGAAATCAAAAATTTTCTTTGAAAAATACGCCAAAAGCAAAAATTTTTAATTGCTTTTTCCCGAATTGTACGCCAAGAGGAACAACAACGCGACAAAGGCTATTATGAACGAAATTTCTGCGTCCCACATCGCGGAAAATATTGCAATGATGGCTATTGCAACTGCAAGCGTCTCGTTGCCGTGTATCTCGGAAGGCATAATTTTACTTAATGGTGTTAAGATAAATGGCCATTTCATTTCAGGGTAAATTAAACAAACATTTATAAACAAAAACCGTATAATGAATAGCGAAAATTTCGGGCTTTTGGGCCTGAAAATACGCGTTTTATAACAAGTCCAAAATCGGGGGTGAATATTGGAATGGCTTTGGTTGTCAGAAGTAAGGTAAAAGAATCTGCAAAGGGCATGAGATGCTCCGGTGATTTCTTTGAAGCGTTAGACACTGTTGTTGCAAACAAGATCAAAAAAGCTTCAGAGAGGGCAAAGGGTAACGGACGATCGACATTGAGACCTGTTGATCTTTGAGAAAACCAAGGGTTTTCTAATTTAAGCTTATCTAAATCTTTTTCTTTTTTTGTTTTTTTAATCTAGAAGAAGCTTTGCGTTTCATTTTGAGCTGGCAGATAGGTTATTAAAGAGTGGTTACGAAAAGGAGGTTAGTAAATTGAAAAGT
>CAYZCD010000027.1:6985-12650 GCA_964476825.1 uncultured archaeon | reverse complement strand
CGGCCCAACTGGAAAGGCCTTTTTTCGTGATAAAATCCGCGCGCTTCCATTGAAGTTTCAGATCCGTTCGGGTGCAAAGGAATTACGATACTTCTTTCTGGAAATTTCAACCTGTACCTTCCATCTTTTGATAATTCTATATAACCCACCGAAAATCCACGGTCTAAGCGATCTATCATAGGCTGCGGATCGCGGCGGTTAAAATATCTTCCATGTTCCCATGTTTTTGCAAATCCCGGAGAAATGGAAATTTCGATGGACAACGGTTCAAACCTTTCCAGCCCATAGGTTGTGAAAGTTGTATCCTGCCTTTTTTGCCTGTAAGCCATAAAACCAGTTCGAAATAACACGGATTTTAAGGATTTATAACTCATTTTATCCGGGAAAACTTAATCGAAATCCCGTTTTTCAGTAAGCTATTTAAATATAACAGTGCAAAATAAAGGTGATCAAAAATGGCAAAGCCCCACATTAATATTATGACGTCAGGCCACGTAGACCATGGAAAATCCACGTTAATAGGCCGTTTGCTGTTCGACACGGGCGCAATCCGCGAAGATGAGATGCGCAAACTGAAAGAAACCGCGACGGAGTTAAAAAAGGAAACTTTCGAGTTTGCTTTCGCAATGGATACTTCCAAGGAAGAGCGCGAACGCGGTGTAACAATAGATTTGATGCACAAGCCTTTTGAAACCCAGAAGAATTATTTCACGATCATAGACGCACCGGGCCACAGGGATTTCGTAAAGAACATGATAACAGGTGCGAGCCAGGCTGACGCTGCGATTTTGCTTTGCTCCGCGAAAGAAGGAATTCAGGACCAGACAAGAGAACATGCTTACCTGTTAAAAGTTTTGGGCATCAAGCAGATGACCGTCGCGATAAACAAGATGGACGCTGTCGGATACGATGAGGCGAAATTCAACGCGATAAAATCCGAAGTCACGAAACTTTTACAAGGCATTGGATACAAAATCGACGCTGTCCCGATGATTCCGGTTTCCGGCTACATGGGCGACAATGTAGTTAAGAAGTCTGATAAAATGCCTTGGTACAAAGGACCCACATTGCTCGAGTCTTTGGATTCCATTCAACTTCCTCCGAAGCCTATTGACAAGCCGTTGAGATTACCGGTTCAGGACGTTTACGATATCAAAGGAATTGGTGTAGTCCCTGTGGGCCGTATTGAAACCGGTGTCATGAAACCGGGCGAACAGATTGTTTTCATGCCTTCCGGCGCAAAAGCCGAAGTTAAATCGATTGAAATGCACCACAAGCAATTGACACAGGCGGAACCAGGAGATAACGTTGGTTTCAACGTGCGCGGCATATCACGCGACCAGATCAAACGCGGTGACGTGGTCGGAAAACCTGATAACCCTCCTACAGTTGCCAAGGAATTTACAGCTCAAATTATCATTTTAAACCACCCTACCGTCATTACGAAGGGTTACACACCCGTATTTCATTGCCACACATCGCAGATGGCCGGCGAAATATTCGAGATCGTAAAGAAACTTGATCCTAAAACAGGCGCTACAATAGCGGAAAATCCTGATTTGTTAAAGACAGGAGACGCTGCAATTGTAAAGATAAGACCTGCGAAACCTTTGGTAGTTGAGAAACAATCCGATTTCCCACAGCTCGCGCGCTTTGCGATCCGTGACATGGGCCAGACTGTTGCTGCTGGTGTGATCATAGACTTGGTCAAGGCTTAAGTTTGATTTTTTAATTTGAGTTTTTTGTTTAGCTTCGGCTTTAAATTCAGATTCAGTTAAAATTCTCAAAGGGTAAGCTTTTCAAAAAAGCTTACCAAAATTAAAAAATTGCTGAGGTAGCCAAGCTAGGTCCACGGCGCTGGTCTGGAATGTATAGGAACAAGTTGTCCGCGGGAAAGTGGTTTTCCAAAAGAGAACTATTACAGTTTATCTTCGGATAGATTGTAAACGTATGTTTGCTAGTTTACCGATGTAAACTGCAGCAGCTTTGCCATGCAAAACTTGCTTTCCTACGGCCAGAGAGCCAGTGTGCGCAAGCACGCGGGGGTTCAAATCCCTCCCTCAGCGTTTTTATGAAATTTGAAAAGAAATGCTTTATTTGAGGCAGGAAAGGGCATTGGTTAATTGGATGCAGGTTTGAAAAGAAGAAAAATTAATATTTATTAATAAAAAATACAACTACAATAACGAAACAAATGAGGAAAGAAATTGCAATCGGCGTTGTTGCGGTAATTGCGATTGCTTTGTTTATAATATCCAAACCTGTGATCAACGGGCAAGTTGGGAATGACATGAACCAAATTGTGGTTTTAGAAACGTCGAAAGGAAATATTGAGATACAACTTGATAATGCGAACGCACCGATAACGACGGCTAATTTTTTGCGTTATGTCAATGAAGGTTTTTACAACGGCACGATATTCCACCGCGTGATTCCCGGTTTTATGGCGCAAGGCGGAGGCTTTACGCCAAACGGCACGGAGAAACAAACCCACGAAGCGATTAAATTGGAATCTAATAACGGATTGAAAAATAAACGCGGGACGATTGCGATGGCGCGCACGAGTGTTCCGGACAGTGCGACAAGCCAGTTTTTCATAAACGCGGTTGATAATTCTTTTTTGGATTATGCGCACGGGAATGACGGTTATGCTGTTTTCGGCAATATAACGAAAGGCATGGAAGTTGTTGATTCGATTCTTTCTGTGAAAACGGGCGATAAGGGATCATTTTCGGATTGGCCTTTTCAGGATATTGTTATTAAAAGCGCATATGCGAAAAAATAAGCAAATATTTCTGTTAAATGAACAACCGATTGCGGATGAGAGTTTATGTGGGGAGACAAGTCGGGGGAAACAAGAAAGGAAACTAATTGGCTGGGAGAGGCTAAAGAAGTCCACTACGACAGCGATGGCAGCAAAATAGGAGAGACAAGATTTTCTACCAATTTGTTTGGCGAGTCTAAACAAGAGCATTATGATACATCTGGAAACAAAGTCGGAGAGACCCGAAGAGGGACGGACTGGTTTGGTGGCGACAGAGCAGAGCATTACGATGCAAGAGGCGACAGGATAGGCACGAGTCGGGACGGGGTTGATTTTTTAGGCCATCCTGTGCAGAGGCATTACGATGCGCAAGGCGGTCAGATCGGATCTACGAGGCGAACTACTGATTTGCTAGGCACACCAAAGAAGGTGCATGAAGGTGATTGGCTTAAAACTCCTTTGTCCAGTTATCCAGCTGAAAGTACGGGCAGAGGAGATAGGCATGATACATCCGCAAGTGTACCGCAACCCAGTTATGGAAACCAACCTCGCCAGCAACTGGCGCGAGACACGGCGACGGAACGCGTTGGGAAGGAATGGGACGAGAGTTTTGATCGTTCGATAAGGGAAATAGATGAAAAATTTGCACGAATCGAAGCAGAGTACCGTAAAAGCGAACTGGAACAAAAAAGAAAGCGCGACGAGGAAGAAAGGCGCGTTCAAATGGAATTGGACGAAGCTTTTGAGCGTATTAAGATGCTCAATGTCGAATATGAACAACAGGAAAGGAAAGAATTGGATGATACGATTAGAGATATCCATGATGCGGTGGAAGAAATGGAACGGGTTTTATCAGAACGATAGCAGAAAAGATTGATTCGTGTCTTTATCCCATCCTTATTAATGACCATGCCCTAATTATTGGGGAAGATGAATAGATGAATTTTGAAGATTTGCACCTAAAGCCTGAATTACTGAAAGCTGTACAAGAATTGGAATTTACAGAATTAACCGAGATACAGGAAAAAAGCATACCGGAGATACAGGCTGGCAAAGATGTTGTCGGGCAGTCGAGCACGGGCTCCGGAAAAACCGCTGCTTTCGGCCTGCCGATCTTGCAGAAGATCGAACACGGCAAAGGAATTCAAGCGTTGATTTTAACCCCTACAAGAGAATTGTGCGTCCAAGTCACGGATGCATTGAGAAGCTTTGCTAAATATACAGGCATCAGCGTAGCCAGCGTTTTTGGCGGTGTTTCACTCGAACCGCAGGTAAATGCACTGCGCAACGCGGATTTTGTTGTCGGGACCCCAGGCAGGATTTTAGACCACACTGAACGCAGGACTATAAACTATCAAAATGTCCATTTTTTGGTCATAGACGAAGCTGATAAAATGTTTGAAATGGGCTTCATCGAGGATGTTGAAAAGATCATCAGACAAATTCCGAACCAAAGGCAAACCATGCTATTTAGCGCTACCATGCCTTCGGAAGTGAGGCGCATAGTTGAAAAACATTTAATTTCGCCGGTGACGATAAAAGGAATTGTTTACGTTGACACAAGCCTGTTAAGGCAGGTCTATTATGACGTAAAGCCCCATGATAAATTTTCCTTGCTTGTCCATCTGTTAAAACAGAATAAGGAAGGCATTGCGCTGGTTTTCTGCGCAACCAGAAGGGAAGCGGACGCGGTTTCAACCAATTTAAAAGAGCAGGGAATAAGCGCGATGGCAATACACGGCGGGATGGAACAAAATAAGCGCTTAAAATCTGTCGAAGCGTTGAAAAACGAGACCATCAATGTACTTGTTGCGACGGATGTTGCGGCGCGCGGCCTCGATATCCGCAACGTATCGCACGTGTACAATTATGACGTGCCCAAGTCTTCCTCAGATTATATACACCGTGTCGGCCGTACAGCCAGAGCGGGAAGCGAAGGGGACGCTGTTACATTGTTGTCTGAACGCGACCACGGAAGTTTTACGATGGTATTGCGCGACAGAAGCTTGAAGATAATGCGTTCTGAAAAGCCCGGATTTGAACGTGTGCCTTTTAAGAGATCCGAAGGGCGAGAAGGCGGTTTCAGGCAACACGGTTCCCGTAGACCCAGCTTTCAAAGAAGGCCGAGATATTAAACGCTATATTTTCTATACGGTTATTTTATATACGGCGGATTATAATATTGGATGACCGATATGACTAGAAATATTTTAAAAACGGCGAAAGGCCCGATGGAAATAAAACCTTCTAACGCCTCTACATGGGTTTGCATGTGCGGGCTTTCAAAAAACCAGCCTTTTTGCGACGGTTCGCACAAGAAAACTGTTGATGAGAAAGAAGGAACGGTTTACGAATACGATAAAGATGGGCACAGAAAAGAAATTAAAAAATAAAATTTATACGAAAAGTTGCAGAGTCAAATTCACATCTTGTTCACTTCTATTTGCTGCCGTGCGTATTCCTGCCATAATCTGCACGCTACCGACGGACACGCCTAGTGGAACAGGGTATTCAGCTTCTCCCAACATTTGCGCCATGACGGCGTCGTACATATTTTCAAGCGCATCCCCTTTCAACCATTCCGTTTTTTCTGTGTCAGCGTTGATTGATGCCCACTGGTTTACGTAATCTATGTTTATTGTTCCCTCATTGCCGCGAAAAATTGAATGCCTGTATCTTTCGCGGGCTGCGAAAGAATCTGTCATTCTTAGTTCGAATGATACGTTCAGATAACCGTTACTTATTTCAACCTGGAAATCGCCTTCAAACAGGTCTTTGCCGGGATTTTGTTTGTTGACTTTAATTTCCCGTGAATGCCCGTTGATTGATATTTTGTTGTTTCCGTGTACGGCGTATAACATCAAAAGATTTGCAATGTCATGAACTCCGCAATCGAAGCTT
>CAYZCD010000027.1:6548-6975 GCA_964476825.1 uncultured archaeon | reverse complement strand
CCCCCGGATTTCTTCCTCTTTCAAGAGGCGGGCGCGAACGCACTATTTCAATTTCGTCTATATCTCCGATGTCATTTTGTATCGGCTTTTGGGCGTACCTGAACGCCGGATTAAAATATTCTACCAGCGCAGTCATCATCGGTTTTCCTGTGAATTGCTGGGCTTGTCCAATCTCGATAGCTTCTTCGGCGGTCGCGCTCATTGGTTTTTCACATAGAACACCGGAGATTCTCGGGGAAATTAGAGCCCGCATAGATTGTGATGCGTGATATTGTGTGGGCGACGCGATGACAATTAAATGCGGTTTCGGCACGTCCAACTTCAGTAAATCTTCGAATCTTTCATACTGTTTTGTATTTGTCGCGTGCGCTGTCATATCAGCTCTATAAGATGCTTCGGCCATTCTAGGATCGCATAACGCGACAAG
>CAYZCD010000027.1:0-6538 GCA_964476825.1 uncultured archaeon | reverse complement strand
GTGGGCGACGCGATGACAATTAAATGCGGTTTCGGAACTTCTAACTTTAACATGTCTTCGAATCTATCGTATAATCTTACATTCGGCATGTTAGCCCTATACGACGCTTCGGCCATTCTAGGATCGCATAACGCGACAAGTTCCGCTTTGCCAGCATCCTGCAATTTCAGTATCTTGGCTAAGTGGTTGCGTCCCATATAACCGATGCCTGCAAGCGAAACGTAGACTGTTGACATAATCATCGAACATTCGATATAGTATTTAAATTCGTGAAAATCGTAAGTTATTTGTTATGGCTGGTTTCGAAAACGCCGGCAGCATGCTTATCGTAGCAGGCTTGTCGTTACTTTTACTCGGCTTGGTAATGGCGTTAAGCGAGAAAACTTTTTTGGGAAAATTACCTGGAGATATTTTGATAGAAAAGGGTAATTTCAAATTTTACGCGCCAATCGCAACGTTTTTGATAATCAGCTTAATATTAACTATTTTTGCAAACTTTTTTTTAAAATAAAAATCAGGCGGTCATGAACTCGGCAAACTGCACGACAGGTGTTTTATCTGGGGTTTCACCGATTTTTACGTATTTCAAATCCCTGCTGATTGATATGGATGGCGGCAACCCATCTTCCATGGTTTCCCTCATCCATTTTATCATATCCGTTGAGTCGGAGTACATACCCATTTCAAATTCACAGACATACAGTCCGTTATCCTGCCGTTCAATAGCAACAAAACTGCCCATGGAGAATCTTGTTTTTTTATTTCCCTGGTTTGAGATTCCGATAATACGCACCATCCTTTTGTCGCGGGATAAGTATGTTCTGCCGCCCACGTGCTGCAATTCTGTTTTTACATGGGATAACCCGATACTCATTTCTTCGAACATGCCGTTTGCAGTATTTTCATCCGTGTATACATCCCGGATAGCTTCCGATGGCGTAAATCTGCCTTTGTAAATATGGGCTTCCTTATCTTGCATCATTCCCTTAAACATACAAAATTATTTAAGCGTTATAACGAGGTCACGTTCAATGTGAAAGGCCCGATTATTCCCGAAGAACGTCCGGCTTCATCGGCCTTTGTCCAGTAATCGAATGAGCCTTTGGTTGTTACTGGTATATCATAAGTGCATGAAAATACTGTGCCTTCGGGTTTTGTGTTTCCTTGCACGCTGCAATAGCGGCCTGTGCAATTCGCGTTTTTGCATATGCTGACTGTTACGAATTCACTTTCCGCGTCCGATACCACAACGTTGAATGTGGCTGTTTTTCCCACTTTCACAGGGTTCGGTTTCTGGGATGAGGAAATTATTTTGGGAGGCTGGTTGCCTGCAATTGTAGTGGTTGTCGCTGGCATTGTGGTAGTGGTCGTTGTAGTAGTTTCCATTGTTGTCGTGGTCGTTGTTGGCATTGTCACAGTCGTCGTTGTGGTTGTTGGTATTGTTGTAGTTGTGGTGGTCGTGTTTTGTGAGTTTCCTGTCAGCAAGAAAAAAGCGATTAAAGCCAAGACAGCCCCAATCAGGTGAATGTTGTCAGGCTTCTTTTGGTTTTTCTTAAAACTGTATTTCATGTAAATAATTTAGTTTTCACCTTAATTAAAATAATCGAACGCCCTGCCGCCGCCGATCAACGATAACATTCTGGGGGAATCTGAAAATTCTTTCATTCCGTGCAACGCTACTGCGCCTCTGCAATGGCCTGTTGCGTTTGAGGACTTTGTTATGAACCTGTAGATCGTTGATATTTGGTTAGGTATCGGAACGGTTTCAGTGTATTCTTTATGATCTGGCGCAGTTTGCATGCGTTTCGCGAAATCCATCAATCCCATCCGAGTGTTGTAACCATAGGCTATCGCTAATTGGCCATAACGGATATCTCGGACCATACCTAAAAATCGGACATCTTCTACTTCTCCCGGAGAAAAGCCCGTTTCTTCGGCTAATTCGCTATAAAAAGCTTGAACTGGAAATTTGCCGGTTTTGGCCGGGTTTATGGTTCCAGCAGGTATGCCTTGCGTCATGCCGGAACTGAATGCTTCGCCCAATTTACCTACCACAATGCCGTTTTCAATCACTTTCGGCACGCCGATTACACAGACGGGTGTCATTTCAAATCTTGGGATGAGATCTTTTAACATCGCCAGGTTGGTTGCGTAATCGATTTCATCGCATTCCAATATGAGTCTGCTTCCTTCTACTCTGCGGCTTCGATAACTTGGAAGCGGGTCGTTTCTTTGCAGTGTTGCGGCTATTTCATCGATTTGGCGTTGCCATAACGGACCCATATTAACTTTTTTTCCCATGTCTAAAACTATCTCTGTAACATCTTTGCCGGGCAAATACAGATCTGCTATTGTTTTCATAATGCGTTCATTCGGTATCAACCTATTTAAGCTGATTTTTTATCGGAATTGTATAACGGAAAGGGTTCTAAACCATGGCTGCGAAATAGTTGCATGGAAAGGATAATAATGCACGTCGATTTGGACGCTTTTTTTGCGGCTTGCGAGGAGCGTGAAAACCTAAAGTTGAAAGGGAATCCTGTGATTATCGGCGCGGACCCTAAAAACGGTTCCGGCCGCGGCGTGGTTAGCACTGCTAATTACGAAGCCCGCAAATTCGGAATAAGGTCTGCCATGCCCATTTCACGCGCATTCCGGCTCTGCCCCAGCGGCGTTTATTTACGGCCCAATTTTTCGCTTTATGACAAAGTTTCTTCTGGGGTCATGGAAATTTTAAGAAAAAAATCGGACAAATTCCAGCAAATCGGCATAGACGAGGCCTTTTTGGACGTGTCCTCGTGCGGAAGCTATGAAAAAGCGGTTAAAATGGCGGAAGAATTGAAATTTGAAATAAAAAGCGCGGAAAAAGTTACGGCATCAATAGGCATCGCACCGAATAAAATGGTCGCTAAAATAGCTTCTGACGAAAATAAACCGGACGGGATAACAATTGTAAAACCGGAGGATGTCAAAGATTTCATTTATCCAAAAAACGTGCGTAAACTGTGGGGAATTGGGCCGAAAACTGAAATTATTTTGAACGGGATGGGGATAAAAACAATTGAAGATTTGGCGGAAGCGGATTCCAAAAAATTAAAAAGCAAGCTCGGCAATATGGGAGAATATTTTAAATTTATTGCAAACGGTATAGACGAAAGCCCCGTCGAAGAAGATTATGCGATTAAATCTTTTAACCGCGAATATACATTTGAAAAGGATACGAACGACAGAAATAAAATCGTATCAATTGTAAAAACACTTTCACACGATTTGTTCGAACAATTGAAATCTAATAAAGCCTCGTTTAAAACTGTGACCTTAAAAATACGATTTTCCAACTTTGAGACTTATACACGGGCGAAAAGCATTGGTTCGTTTTCGAACGATGAAATCGATATAATAAAAAATGCCAGCAAACTTTCGGATGAGTTTTTTAAAACCGGGCGCGAAATACGTTTGGTTGGGATACGCCTGTCCAACTTGAAATTCGGCGTAACCCAGAAAAAATTATCCGATATATAATCCATTGTTTTATTAATCTTATTGGTGTATTTGAACCATGATAACCGAAGAACAGGTTAAATCCGCATTAAAAAATTGCTATGACCCTGAGATACCTATCAATATTGTTGATTTGGGCCTTGTTTACAGGATAGAAATAGACGATGAAAACAGGAAAGTAAAAATTATTATGACACTCACGTCGCCGGGTTGTCCGATGTATGTACAAATTTCTGAGGATGTAAAAAGGAAAGTTGAGGAAAACACTTCTTACGAGGCCGTTGTTGAAATGATTTGGGAACCGCGGTGGACACAGGAAATGATGAGCGAAGACGCAAAGGCGATGATCGGTCTCTGAACACGCGATTTAAAGGTTAATCCATATTGGATTTATATGCGATCGGAAATATTCCGCTATTCATCAGCTAAGCCCGTTCGGATGCAAGGTTATTGGCAAAGGCCATTCACTTTTTTGGCAGACCTATTTACAGGCGTAGAGGAAAGGCAGGAATCTGATTATTTCAGCGGGCATTTTATGCAAGAAATGCTGGATTTAAAAAAATTTCCAATGTACATCATTTTCCCAGAAGTTTGGACGAATCAGGAAACACAATATTCGGGGACTGTAAGGACAAGAATTGAGATATCGGATACAATATTAGATAAGTTCAATTCTGATACAATTGGAGTTTATCTGAGAACCAAGATAGCAACCCACATTTACGGGGCGCCTGTGTTCAACATGCAATTTTTGGTGTATAAATCGGGAGGGTCTAGAATGACTATATCCAGAAAAGGAAACGCTCATCCTGTGGAATGAAAACGTTCATAGAAACGCTTATAAAGGCTACCATATATTATAGATAGGAAATCATTAATTTCCTACACACGAAAACGATCGGATTTTCGTTGATTTGGCAAACAAGGTTACATTCGACAAAAAGATCGAATTTAAAGGGCGATAAGACCTCACGGTTTTGGTTCCCGTAAGGTTAACATGCCCTCAAACCAAAAACCACACGCTGGCGTGGTTCTGTATTACCGAGAATTTTCTCAGGTACAGTTTTCAGATAGAGTAAGGTAGGTTAATATGCCAAAGGTTAAGTCCCCAAGGAAAGGAAGCTTGGCTTTCAAGCCGAGAAAAAGAGCTAGCCGTATCTATCCGGTCATAAGTTCGTGGCCTGTAATGAAGGACATTAAACCACTAGGTTTTGCAGGCTACAAGGCCGGCATGACCCACGTAATGGCGATTGACAAGCGCAATAATTCCCCGACATCCGGGCAAACTATACAACTGCCCGTAACCGTGATTGATTGCCCGCCACTTTTTGTTTTCGGCATTCGTGCTTACTCACACGATTACAACGGATTGAAACCCACCAAAGATCTTTTTTTCAAAACTTTAAACAAGGACCTTTCAAGGAAAATAAAAACTCCAAAAAATTATGATTTTGAAAACAAATTGAAAGAATTTGAATCGTGCAACCCTTCTGACGTGAAATTAATTGTTCACACTTCACCTAACAGGTCCGGGCTTGGAAAAAAGAAACCGGAAATATTTGAAGTCGCAATAGGCGGTTTTGACGTTAAATCTAAAATTGAATACGCAAAACAAATTCTCGGAAAAGAAATTTCCGCAAAGGACATATTCAAAAACGGCGATTGGGTAGATGCAGTTTCAGTAACTACAGGCAAAGGTTTTGCCGGTACAATCAAAAGGCACGGTGTTAAAATGCTGGACCACAAAGAAGGAAAAAACAGGAGAGGCATAGGTTCAATGGGCCAGAAACGCCCTGGAAAACTGCGATGGACTGTTCCATTGCCCGGCCAGCTGGGTTTTCATTCTAGAACGGAATTGAACAAGCGCATAATTTTAGTGGGGGACAAAAATACAATTGTAACGCCGGCAGGCGGATTTGTCAAATACGGCGTGGTTCCAAATGAATATCTCATCGTGCAAGGTTCTGTTGCAGGCCCGCGCAAGAGATTAATACGATTAAGGTTGTCTGTGAGGCCTCCGGCTCTTAACAGGCCGTTACCGGAATTGAAATCAATTTCTCTGGAAAGCAAGCAGGGTGTTTAATATGGCTAAGATAAATGTTTACGGCATGGACGGTAAAATAAAAAACCAAGTTGATATTCCAAAAGTTTTCTCGAAGGAAATCCGGAAAGATTTGATACAAAGGGCTTTCCTTTCCGTGATGTCCAATTCCAGGCGCAAGCATTCAAGGGATGTCATGGCGGGCAAACGCACTTCGGCCCATTACCACGGACGCAGAAGCGTTTTCCAGTCGATGGCCAACAAGGAAATGGCACGAGGGCCTAGAATAACAGGGCAAGGTTATCTGAATTTAAGATTAAGGTTTGCACCTCATGCCGTCAAAGGCAGGTTAGCGCACCCGCCCACTGAAAAAAGGATATTTTCCGAGAAAATCAACGACAAGGAAAGGCGCATTGCGATACTGTCAGCAATTGCTGCAACAGCCGATAAAAAAATGGTTTCTGAACGCGGCCATGCTGTTCCCAATATCGATTTGCCGATAATCGTAGACGATGCTTTGCAGAAAACAAACAAAACTTCCGACATAGAAAAATTCATGGCTTTACTTGGTTTGAAAGAAGAACGCGGGAGAATGGACGGGAAAACCGTGAGAGCAGGCCGCGGAAAGCTCAGGGGAAGAAAATACAAAAATAAGACCAGCATTTTGATAGTGGTTAACAAAAACGAAGGAATTGTAAGCGCGGCCCACAATCTGGAAGGCGTCGATGTCGTAGAATTATCAAATATAAACGCAAAGCTTCTGGCTCCCGGCGGGACTCCGGGACGTTTAACGTTGTGGACAGAGTCCGCAGCGAAGAAATTGTTGGAGTATGATTAATATGGCAGAAGAAAACAAATTGCCTCCGAAAGAAGAAAAGAAAACCAAAAAAATTGTCAAGAGTGCCAAAAAAACCGAGCAGAAATCTGCGGCGCAGCAGAAAGAAAATAAACCTACGAGACGATTAACAACTAAAAACGAATGGGATGTTTTATCCC
>CAYZCD010000026.1:0-13344 GCA_964476825.1 uncultured archaeon | reverse complement strand
TTTGCTTTGTTAATCCATGAATCGATTTCTTTCGCTGTTATTTTTGTCAATTCCCCATGGTCGATTTTTCTTGTCACTGCGTAAAATTCATCCACCAAGTCGGCGTAAAATCCTGGAAGTATTTTTTTTGCGACGAAATTTTTTCGCAGCGCCGCGCCGACGTTTTTTGCGGACGGCGGCGCAATTCCATAGAACATCAATACCGCCTGCCCGGCTTCGACCATTGCGAAAAGCAAATCTGCGGTTATGTCTTCCAGGAATATTTTCCTGACGTCTTCCAGGCGCAGAGGCGCGCGCTGCATCAACATTTGCGACCTTTCAAATGTGCCGCCCATGCGACCTTCTTTTAATAATCTGCTTAACGGCTCTACATAACCTGATGGATCATACACGGGCATCGCGTCGCGCATTGATGTGAATACCCACGGCTCGCCTGAGCGCAGCAAATCCCACCAATCTGTTAACCTGCGAACGGGCTGGAAATGTATATTGATTTTTGTTTTTTCCTTTACAGCATCGTTTATTTCGGATATTTTTGCGCTCATTGCGGATAATTCAGCAGCTGATATGTCGGTGGTAGCGTCGTCGACCAAGGTCATCACATCAATGTCAGAAGTTGGTTTGGCCTCTCCGCGCGCAAATGATCCGTACAGCCAAATAACTTTTATTCTGTTTCCGTATATTGAAAGTATTTGAGAACATGCCTCTTTGATGGCGTCTATGGCAGAGTACACCATAGATGAATAATGAATATCCGGGCTTTTATAATGTGCAAGCTTTTATCCGTTGGAAGAGAAAAATATAATCAGTGTTTATGCTATGGTAACTCCCAAAAGCGCTGCAGATAAATACGAACAGATAGACCGACTGACGCGCACTGGAGTTTCTGTTCTAGGAAAACAGATGAGTCCGACAGCTGCGATAACATCTGCGGGAGATTCTTATACACAGGCCAATACACTTTTTGGCGGTCTCACAGCCCCGAAAAGAGGTACGCCGGAACACGACCGATATGTGTTGGCAAAAGACCAGGTTGCAGGATTAAAGGACGCCATCGCAGGATATGCAAGAAACGCGATGCGGGAACGCGTCGAAGATGTTTACAAAAAAATGGGCGACGCAAGTTACACTGTTGCAAGAAGAGGTTCCGAGCTGCGGGGTTCGGGTATTGTAAGTTTTCGGCCGTCCGCCAACCCGTTCAACGCGTTGAGAATCGGAAGGCCTTCACCCGAAAAGGCGTTGCGTTCAGTCGGCGATGCGCACACATATGCAACTGAATCCAGAGGTTATGTTAAAGAGGTTTTCAGCGCTTTCAACGCTACAGGTTTAACAGAAACCGGAGACAGGGAATTTAAAAAAGACCTCGATAAACGGTTAGCCGAGGCAGAAAAGAAGATGGGCGAAAAGAACGCGGACCTCTGGGGAGCTGAAAGAAGAAAATCGATACGCAGGGGATATTGAAGCGGTTTCTAGTGTTTAAATATGTTGGATGAAATAATTAAAAAGGACGATTCGATGCAAACCTCAAATAAAAATAATCTGGTTTTCTTGGCAATATTTTCCGTATTGATGTTAGTCCCTATGTTGGCTGCGGCACAGGCAAGCACAGGCACAGTGAGCAAATCATTGATGAAGATGATAGGCGTGCCGGATGAGATAGCAAACGGCACACCGCAGACGATTATATTTTACGTGGTTTTGCCGTCAATTTTGATGTTTATTATAATCTACGGAATACTTGACGAGATCAAGCTTTTCAACAAGGGGAGCATCAATTTTGCAATTGCTATTCTGTCGACTGCGATGACAATACCGTCCGGCTTGTTGGGTCAGGTCATCGTAGGCATATACGGCGGCGGGCTCGCAACATTGGCGATAATTACCGGGATAGGCATACTTCCCAGATTTTTAGAGGTTTTTGGCTCCAGGATGGGCTTGCCGAATAATGTGCTTGAATTGTTGACGGCAGTTGTTTACGGTTTCGTCATGTACATAGTTTTCGGTTTCCTTGTCGACGGGCCAAATGGTACGGATGGGGTATTGAAGAATTTCTCGTGGGTCAGATGGGTGTTTACGATAGGCGTTCCGATACTTATTGCATGGAGAGGTTTCATGAACAGGAACATCGGCATGAGGATGGGATCGGAGCTTGCGGTTGAGAGCGCGGAAATAAAAGCAGCGGAGCAGGCGGTCACAAGATGCCAGGCGGCTTTGCGTGATTTGGCAATGGTGACCAATGCTACGGCTGCAGGACCTTCCACGGGCATAGATCCGGCCACTTACAGCAATGCATTGAACAACGTACAAATTATGTGCAGTTCCAAATACCCGATACCTTATTTGCAAACGCTTACGAGAGGTCAAATAAACTCTTTGGCGACTAAACACAAAAGATAATTCTTTTTTTAGTCCGCTGCGATATTGTTTTATGGGTAAATTTTTATCCGGGCTTATCCTGTCGCTGCTTGCGATATTTCCTTTTGCGGCTGCGCAATCCACGTTATCCGACGGCACAATTAAATTCTGGATGACCTGGTTTTACGTGCCAGCGAAATACCTGGTTTCGTGGCAATCCATAGTCATTTTTGCCGTCGTCCCTGTTTTAATTTCAATTTTTTTCGTGCGTGAAATATGGAAGGATATAGGCTTTTTCCATTCAGGCGCAGTCAATTTCTGGATACCGCTTCTTGTAGTCTATATGATGCTGCGCAACGGTTTTTGGGATTACGTTGATTTGTTCGTGTCAAACGTCCAGATGCTTCCGGCGTTGGTTTTGTCGTTCTTCGCATTGCTGGTTACAGGTAAACTTCGGTCAAAGGTAACTTCATTTGGCTATTCCGGCCCACTTGGCGGGACGTTGGCTTATGCATTAGACGCGATAGGGATGGGCATATTTTTTGGCGGGCTCGGATTCGTCGTGACTAAAGGCCACCTAGGACCGATTGTTTACACTCTGTTTTTCATCGGCGCCGCGGCGGGCATTTTACTAATCTGGTGGGATGCGCACGGGAAGGCCAAACAGGCCAAATTGTCCACATTGCTTGATCAGTATGACACGATAACCAAGCAGATGGAGCCGCTGGAAAAGAAGCTTGTTGAATTGGAGAAGAAGAAACAGGCTGCGATAACGGCTAAAAGGAATTTTGAGGCGCTGGACATAACACAGGAAATGGTTGCCGTGAACAGGCAGTTAGAAGGTCTGAGAGCGGAAAGAGAAGCAATTTCCGTTGGCGCGGCATAAAATTAAGATTTAAGATTTGGAAGAGTAACTAATATTATGTTTTCGGCTGCGTTCCAAACCCCGCCTTCAGGTTCCGTGGCATCGTCAATATTCAAAGTTTTAGACAATTTACAGGCTCAACAACTGGTCGTCCCTTTCCTGCTTACTTTCGTCATAGCGTATGGTGTGCTGGATACAATCCACATATTCAGGAAAAACAGCATTAACGCGATAATTTCATTGGCAATATCATTTTTTGCCATATTTTACGGGCCTTACGGGGCGATGGGCAAATTTTTGACACAGCTATACGGCACGGGAGCGGTTGCGATTGTGGGGTTAGTCATGTTTATGATAATCCTCGGCGTGTTTAGTTTGGGCGGCAACCACACGCCCGGCGTCGGCATGTTCCAGAGGCTTTTTGGCATGTCCGGCGGAGTCGTTGGCGGTATTGTCATCGTAGTTGTTTTCATATTTTTGCTCGCGTCCGGTTGGTTCGAGAATGTGGGCATAAAGCTGGATCCGGACACGACCGCTCTGATGATTATAATTCTAGTAATTATTGCGTTCATCGCGATAGTCGCGCGGCCGGACAGGACCAAGACATGGTGGCATCATATGTTCCCGCCTGGTGTACAAGGCGGACAATGGTAGATAACTTTTCTAAAATGTTTGATCAATGGGATTTGCGATAAATAAAAGCACACGAAATGAAGTGATATAATGGTTTCGGACATTTTCACGCCGCTGGTAGGCAATTTAAACAACCTCGGCTTTTACAAGTTTGTTTTGCCTTGGTTATTTACGTTAGCCGTGGTTTACGGGGTGCTCCTAAAAGTCAAAGTTTTTGGAACTGACCAGCAAAAATCATTGACCGCTATCATAGCAATCGTTGCGGCGTTTTTCGTTGTTAATTACACACCTGCCGGGTTTGCGCTGGACGGGTTTTTCACACAGGTTTTTGGAGTGGGCATTCTGATACTCACCGGAATTTTTGTCGTGCTTTTGGTCATGGGTTTAGTCGGGTTAAAAGGCGAGGACATATTCAAGGCCGAAAATATTAAGAGCGGTGGCGGGCTTGCAATAATATTGCTAATAGCATTTATAATTTTCCTGTTCTTTACCATCGGCGGGATCCATATAGCTTCGGACCAGTTATCGCTGATAGCTGTGATGATATTCATGATCGTCGCGCTGGTTTTCATAGCTAAATGACCGTGGGATGAAAAAATAAGATTTGAAAAATGAACGCAATAAAACTATGGAAGAATGTCAATGGCAACTTTTGATTTCATCGCACTGCAAAACACCTTAAAAGCAATGGGTTTCTACGATTTTGTTTTGCCATGGCTGTTAGCTTTTGCGATCGTGTTTGGCATTTTACAAACAGTTAAAATTTTTAAGAAAAAAGACAACGAATCAAACACACCCGTTGATGCAGTTATTTCTCTTGTCGTTGCGTTTTATCTGACGATATTCACGCCTTATTCCGGATTTTTATCGTCGTTCTTTGGTAAATTGTTCGGCAGTTCGATAATAATGCTATCAAGCGTTCTCGTACTGTTAATGTTCGTGGGAATATTCGGATTTAATATAAAAGATTTGCTTGCAAAGAAAGACGGGGAGAAAACAGAGTTGACACCCATAGGAATTGCCGGCCTTATCGGCGCGTTCCTGGTTGCGACGATACTTTTTATCAATGCCACTTCGGGCGTGTTTTCTTTCGGCGGTTCCGACCTTGTGAACGGTGAAACGCTCACAGTCTTGTTGTTTTTCGGGATAATAGGCGCGGTCATACTGTTTGTTGTCAAAGGCGCAAATTAAGGTTTTAAATACGTCGGAATATAATCGTAAATAATGGCAGCCACGTTCGATTTTATCGGTTTGCAAAACACGCTCAAGTCGATGGGCTTTTACGATTTCGTTTTGCCGTGGCTGTTGGCTTTTTCAATTGTTTTCGGCATTTTGCAGACGGTCATGATATTCAAGAAAGGTACAGGAACAAATGAAAAATCAAACACATCCGTCGACGCCGTAATCGCATTGGCAGTTGCGTTTTACCTGACGATATTCACGCCCTACTCCGGATTCTTGTCGTCGTTCTTCAGCAAACTGTTCGGAAGCTCAATAATAATTTTGTCGGGCGTCTTGATGCTGTTGATGTTCGTTGGGATATTCGGGTTCAAGTCCGAGGATGTTTTTCACGGAACCAAATCAAAAATGGTAATAGTCATAGTCGCGTTGATACTTGCGGCGTTGTTTTTGATTAATGCCAGCTCCGGCGTGTTCTCGTTCGGCAACGGCCAGCTCGTAAACGGCGAGACGTTGACAGTCTTAGCGTTCTTTGGCATGATCGGCGCGATAATATGGTTCGTGGTGAATGACGGTAAGACGGAAACCGAGACCGGAAAGACAAAAGATAAAAAGAAAGAAGGCGAAGCCTAAAAATATTTGTAGTTCATTAAATCGTAAAAATTGTGCTTTAAATACGTTTGGTTATTATTTGTTTTATGTCTTATTATCGTACGTCCACATTGAAAAATTTGTCGGTGGGCACGTCTAGCCAGATAGTGGAGAAATTATTACGGGAGAGGTCTTTGATGGTATCAACTTTGCCTTTCAGGGATTCTAGCGGAAGAGATGTATACGAACGCAGGCCACATTTTTTTACTGGTTCATGTTGGAGCGAAGGGTTTGATTATGTTAGCAATGGTGACAGATTAAAAGGCAGGGTTGTAAAAGCTAGGGACTCGGAAGGGAGTATGCACACCTGTTGGGCAGATTACTGGATTTATGACATGTCTGACACGCCATATATATGTCTGCTAAGGTAATTTCACGGGCATGCGGCAGCGGTGGAGATAACTGTAATGTTGTCGTGGATACGGTTAATCTGCTTTTGGGAGAATTGGAAAAGATAGACCTAGAGGTTTCTTTTGGGAGTTCAGAAAGCTTGCGGAGGTTGTATGGTATTTCTATTGATTTACGCGGTCGACAGTCTGGTCCGCTTTTATAACATAGTTAATTATTGCTTGTTTATCTTCTGCAAAGAATCGTTTACGGCGCGCACGGATTCTATCATTGACGGCAAAGTTTCCTTGAATGCTTTTTCAATCGATCCTATCCGTGCGTCTATCTGGTCGAGGTTGTCGTGATACTGGTCGAGTTTACCTTCGATACCGCCTGATGCTGTAGTTCCGGATTCTTTCAACGTCCTGATTTGAAGGTCGACGTCATGCAAACGCTCATTGACAGCATCGAAACGTTTTTCCATTGAATCAATGCGGAATTCAAGCTGTTTCCATTTTTCTTCCACGACAGCTTCGACGACTTCCTCGATTTCTGTAGTAGACGGCGATGAATTTAACGCCACAGGTATTTCGGCCATTTCGGGAGTTGCGGGCTCCCATTCCGTGCCCGCTTGCATCTGCGGCTGTTGCTGTTCGACGGGAAATTCAAAATCATTTTGCTGGGACTGCGGCTGCTCGGGAACTGTGAAACCCATTGGCTGCATTTCCTGCTGCGGCTGTGTTTGCATTTGCTGTTGAGGCTGCCTGGGCTGTGTGACAGTTTCTTTAACAGCTGTCATGACAGCCGTCCGTTCGTTATTCATCGATTGAGAAAAATCGGAATCCTGCGCTGTGGGGCGCGGCATGTTTACAGGCATTGATTGTTTCTCTTCAGACTTCTTCTTGAACAGCCACATAATGATTGCCTAATTAATTTTGATTGGCGCTTAATAAATGCTTTCGCAGGCCAACTAAGCTAATTAATGCACGTTGATAGTTTATACTTTGTGGCCGATTTACTCAGTTATTTTTCAGGAGTTTTTTTCGCGTGGCTTAACCTCTTTACCGCGCCTTTTGCCAAGGGCAATTCCGATATCCTATGGATAATTGTACCTATATACCTAAGCTGGCTGTTGGCTGAATATTACCAGGAAAAGGTTGGCACGAGCATCGGTAACGCGATAAGCAACGGTTTCGTCGGTTTGTGGGTCGGAATAGACTGGGCGCGCCGCTTGGCGGGCGAGTTCTCATTAACTGCGGTTTTTGCCGGCAAAGCTTTCATAACATTTGCCATGTTTGTTTACGGGCTGTTAATAATATACAAGGGAATGAAAGGCAAAAAAATAGCGATGCTAATCGGACGGGTTAAAGAGGTCAGTTATCTGATGGTAGTTTTTTCACCCATAGTTTACGGGTTAGTCCCGTTGACTTTTGACACAGTCATAGGCATTGTGCTGTTTTTCCCCTTGGTTTACGGAATAACAGGAATTGCAGATAAGATATTGCCGTCGCCGCAGGAGTTGAGGGAAACTGCGCCCGCGGATAAAGTGAAGCCAGATGACCGCAGACCGGAAGACGGCCGGACGGGTTGAAGGTTGCCTAAGCCTGTTTTTTGAAATCTTCGAGCATTTTCCTGACTTCCGAGATTGTTATAAATTGCGATTTAATCGGGTTGATCAGGTCTATGAAACCCTGTATTTCACGCAATTCTGTTTTCGTCGCTGCGCGTTCCATTTGTTTTGACAATTTCCTCGTGTCGTCCTCTATCTTGGACACGCGGTTTGCGAGTTCGTCTATTTTCGCGTTTAATTTGTCCGTAGACAGTTTGGCCTGTTTGAACTGTTCGACCACGCTTTGGTCTATGTTTGATAATGTCGATTCCAGCCCGCTCATCTTTTGTTCGACCAATCGCAACCGTTTAGAGTTATCATTGAAACGGCGTATCAACTCTCCTATTACCGCCTGTACGTTGGCTGGTTTCTTGTCGAAGACGGCCATACAATAGAATTTAGTTTAAAGGATAATATAATATATGGCCTTGCAGTTTGAGTACAATTCAGAAGATAATTCCATAAGATTAAACACGCTCGGTACGCTTTACGGATCCAGCCTGGAGGATTTTGAGGCCATAATGGCCGCGGCGATAGACAAAATTGTCGAGGTCAAGAAAGTTTCCCGCATAGTTTTGGCCGAGACGCGTGAATATGAGTATGACTGGGAACAAACGCGCCTGTTGGTTGAGATTGCAAATGCGCTGGATGAAATTGTCCGTGGGCGGCGTTTGCTGTCTGTTACCAACATATCCGTGCCAAATTGCGACCGGCACACCGCGGAAAGAAGCCATAACCTGCAGCGCATTTGCATTGATTTGATGCGGCGCGACCCTATCGGCGCGTATGCGGAAGTTTTGCGCGAAATACGAAAAGTGAAGATGGAAGCGCGGAAAAACCCGTACCATGTCCAATGTTACGCGCACTATGTCAACAATTCGCTTGCCCAAATACAGCGAATAATGGAATCCACGACTTTGATACAGATGATCAAAGACAATGTTGCCGGCTATCACATCGGAGACCGCACATTGTACCGGGAGATATTCCACCCCACAATACGGCCGAATTTCATGCTGACGCGTTTCATGTCCGCGACACCAAAGGACGGGCAGGCGGTTGACCGTTACAAAATAGGCGACATAGAAGTTGAAATTTACCGCATGCCGGCGAAATCAGAATTAATTTACCATGTAATACCTCCGGAGTTCCAGTTAACGGAAGACAAATACATGCTGTTGGATGCGGCGAGACGTTATATGGCTGAACACAAGCCCGTTGAGACGGAATTTTCCGACCCTGAACGCGCGCGCGAGATATTCTCCAACATCGGGCGCGATATGATAAGGGATTTGTCAACGAACATGGGAATTTTTCTGAGCCCCCGCGAAATAGAAAATATCACCAAAATACTGACACGATACACAGCCGGTTTTGGTGTGCTTGAAATATTATTAGCCGACGAAAAAATCCAGGACATTTACATCAACTCGCCGATAGGACAGAACCCGATTTACATAAACCACGCGGATTACAACGAATGTTCCACGAATTTGATACCTACGAAAGACGATGCAGAATCCTGGGCGACAAGGTTCCGTATAGCCTCGGGAAGACCGCTGGACGAGGCGAACCCGGTTTTGGACACGGACATAAACGTTCCCGGCGGGCGCGCCAGAGTCGCGGCGATCACAAAAACTTTATCACCGGAAGGGTTAGCATTCGCATTTCGCAGGCACAGGGATAAACCGTGGACATTGCCGTTGTTCATTAAGGCGGGCGCGATAAGCCCGCTGTTCGCCGGGGTGATGAGTTTTTTGGTCGACGGTTCCGCGTCGATCCTTGTTGCAGGCGGGCGGGGTTCCGGAAAAACTTCACTGTTAAACGCGATGATGCTTGAGATATCGCCGAATAAAAGAATTCTGACTGTGGAGGATACGATTGAATTGGCGGTCGATTATATGAGAAAGTTAGGTTACAATATTGAGCGGTTAAAATCGCGTTCCGTGATAACTCATATAGAAACGGAAATGGCTGCAGACGAAGCGCTGCGTACGGCGCTGCGTTTGGGCGATTCATCCCTGATTGTCGGCGAAGTTCGTTCTTTGGAAGCGAAAGCGCTGTACGAGGCGATGCGCATAGGAGCCTTGTCGAACATGGTTGCAGGCACAATACACGGTGAATCCCCGTACGGCGTTTATGACCGTGTCGTCAATGATTTGGGCGTTCCGTCGACGAGCTTCAAGGCGACGGACATAATTGTAATATCAAAAATGCTCCGCTCTGCGGACGGGTTACATAGATTCCGCCGCGTCACGGAATTGACAGAAGTCCGCAAACACTGGAAGACGGACCCCTATGACGAGAAAGGTTTTGTAAACCTAATGGAATATTCCGCATCCGCGGACGAGTTAAAACCGACTGAAATATTATCCACAGGCGAATCGGAGATAATCAACCGCATCGCTTCATTAACAAAGGAGTGGGAAGGCCGCTGGGAGGATGTGTGGGAAAACATACAATTGAGGGCGAACATGAAAAAGGCGATGGTCGACTATTCTATAAAATTAAATGCGCCCGAATTGATAGAGGCGCCGTGGGTAACACAATCCAACGAGCAGTTCCACATAATTTCTTCCAGACTTAAAGAGGAGACGGGCTACATGGACCCGAAGGAAATATTTTCCAGGTGGGACAAATGGTTTTCTTCGAAAATCAAGGAACGCGCCACGCGCATCACCGCGCGGGCAATGTGATAATATGTCCGACGAAAGGAACAGGATAGACGAGGAGGAACTTGCGCGCATAGCGCGAGATTACCAGACAAAAGTTTTCGATGAAGATAAGCCAGAAAAAAACGAACAGAATTTTTTGTCCCTTGATTACAAGACGTTCAAAACGGAAGAGAAGGGCTCGAAAAAATCGTTGAACAATTATGAAAGGCTTTGCGCCCTTTCTGAAAAGATATTGAAGGTTGAACCTTCCAAGAGTTCTGAAGAACACCTTCGCAAGGAAATAGATTTTACAAATTTGCAGTGCACGCCGGCGGGCGTGACGTCAGCGTCATTCCTGTCTACGATAGTTTTGCTTATCTTTTCGCTGGTTTTCATCCTGATTGGCGCGGTTCCGATATTTGTAGGATTGACGATGCTCGTTTTTTCCATGATCGCCGGAGTTTACGTCTCCGGTTAACCGTCGAAACGCGCCAAAGATTTCCGCGTCAAAGCGTCCGAAGAAATCGTGCTGTCGATAGTTTACATGGTCATATCGATGCGCATCTCGCCCAACCTGGAAAATGCGGTGAAATTTGTAGCAACTAATTTAACCGGACCTCTTGCTTTGGATTTCAGGAAATTGCTGTGGGACATTTACATGCGGAAAGAGGAGAGCATTGATAAGGCGTTAGGCACGTACATAGATGCGCGATGGAAAAAAGAAAACGAGGAATTTTCATCGGCTTTGACATTAATACGCAATTCGATTGACCAGCCCGAAAAGAAACGGTTAGCGATGCTCGATGAAGCTGTCGATGTCATATTAAAAGGGACCAAGGAAAGGATGAGCCATTATGCACAAAATTTGCGGATGCCTCTGCTGATAATACATGCCATGGGCATTTTGCTGCCTATAATGGGGCTGGTCATGTTCCCCGTGCTCGTGTTATTTCTATCAAACATCGTCCAGCCGTACATGCTTTTTTTGGGGTATGACGTGTTTTTGTTTTTAGGATTGTACTGGTACACTTCAAGCGTATTGGCGACGAAGCCGCCCACTCTTTCGAAACCGGATGTGTCGAAACATCCGGACACACCTAAGGACGGATATTTCCGCGCCAAAGTTTTCGGGAAAAAACTCGAGATAAAAACAATAATACCGCCGGCCATACTTTTTTCGGTTTTATTTTTCATAGGATATAGCGGAATGACGTCCGGAGCAAGTTCGTTTGAACGCGTAATTTATTCCACTGTTGTTATTTCGTCGGCATCGCTTTCGATATCCCTTTACGGTTTCCTTGAAAGTTTCCAAAGAACGAGCGTACGGCGCAAAGTCATAGCAGTTGAAGGCGAGTTTGCCGAGGCGATTTTCCATTTAGGCAACCAGCTGTCGTCGGGCACGCCAATTGAAAATGCGATAGACAAAAACCAGGAGAAGATACGCGATTTGAGCATATCCGATTTTTTCGGGCGCATAGTCCAAAATATCAAGCGCATGGGCATGACATTCGAGCAATCTATATTCGACAAGAATTACGGCGCCGTCTGGTACTATCCTTCAAGCTTAATAATATCCGTGATGCGTGTCGTGGTCGAAGCTGTTCGTAAAGGCGTTTATAACGCGTCGCAATCGATGTTATCCATTTCGCGCTATCTCAAGGATGTTCATTCCATCGAAGAAGAGTTGCGCGACATTTTGGGTGAAAGCACGACAAGTATGAAATTTTTAAGCTCTATCCTTGCGCCGATGGTGGCGGGCGTTACTGTGACGATGGCTTTGATAATGCTTGATATAATCAAAGTTTTGGGCGAAAAGTTGGCAGGATTAACGCAGCAGGGCGTCGGGACGAGTTTGCCGTTATTCTTAACGGTCGGGTTGGACAAAGGGGGCGTGACCGCGGAAATATTCCAATTGGTCGTAGGCATATACATGATAGAAGTCGCGGGTCTGCTGTCGTACTTCGTCAGCAAAATAGAGACGGGCGAAGATAAAATAAACCTTTACCACACGTTATCTATCAACATGCTGATTTCATTTGTCGTTTATGTGTTTTCGATATTGGGCGTCTATTCGACGCTGGGCTCGCAGATACAGAACACAATACTCGGGGGCCTTTAATGTCTGCGTCCGATCAACCAAGGTTTTTGTTCTGGTTAGTAACTGCTTTCATCATGGCGCTTGCGCTTTACGGCGTTGCGTCGCTGCTGTTGCCGAGGCTGATACGCTTCAACCAATTGCCCGAATCGGGCGAGTTGTACGTGGACAGCGCTGACGCGCTTTCAACAAGGATAGCGTATAGCATGTGCAATTTGTGGCTTGCGCGGGACAGCTATAAAACCGGGTTCAGTAGCACGTCCGAATATAAGTCCGTTTCCGAGACGGTTAATGAAAACACCATAGCATTGAAATTGTTTGATTCGGAATGCAAGGATTTTACTTTCAACAAACAATGGACATATACAGGAGATCCGATGGAGGCCGGCAAGAAAATTTACAGTGTTGAAATATCTTTGGAGCCAGACACAATTACCATATCAACGGGCGGCGTTCCTGTTACATTGAAAAATGAAAACAGTAAAATTACTGTAAACGTGAAAGGGAAATGAAATGAAAAAATTAAAAGGCCAGATAGAATCCGAGGCTACGAAAACGCTTTTCCTCGGCATATTAGCTTTGGTGGCACTGGCTGTGATAATAGCTGTGATATTCGCGCTGCAAGGCATTTCATCTGGAGCGAACATACCGAATGCGTGCGACGTGGGCGGGGGGCTGGTGGATAAAACGGTGTGTTTGCCTGTGCGCGCGTCTACATGGGTTTACAGCCACACGGTCGGGGCGATAACTAAATAAAATTGGCGATTATATGACAAACAAAAAAGGGATAACAAGCGCAATGCTGGTTATGATCGGAGCCATAGCTGTCAGCTTAATAATACTTTTAGTTGTAATGGCTTTCGCCAACGAAGAATCCGGTTCGGGTGGGTTAGCAATGACAATAGGAAAAGGGATATGCGGCTTCCTCGCAACGTCGATGGGCGGTTTTGGCGCGGCTATATGTAATATCTGAATG
>CAYZCD010000025.1:2417-13376 GCA_964476825.1 uncultured archaeon | reverse complement strand
AGCCTATGATGCAAACCCTTGATTTTCCTATTTTTTGCTGCTCGTTGTGCCCCAGATAAGCTATTTGGCGTGAATACCGGCTTTCCATGATTACAATCTTAGTTTAATGTTTAAATCACGATTATTTATCATGGATCCAGCCCAAATTCTCAGAAAATACCAGGTAATCGCGGTAATAGGTTGTTCGCGCGACGTTACGAAAGACGCCCACATTGTTCCCGCATACCTTAAATCGAAAGGCTATCGAATTGTTCCGATAAACCCGTCCGGTGAAGATATACTCGGCGAGAAATCCTACAAGTCTTTGGGCGAGATACCGTACGGACTGAAGGACAAAATCGAAGTCGTCAACATATTCAGGCCTTCTTCCGAACTTTTGGGAATTGTGCAATCAATAATCAAGGAGAAAAAAAACTTCCCGTCGCTAAAAGTAATATGGGCCCAATTGGGAATACAGGACGACGCCTCAAAAAATTTGGCGGAACAGAACGGGTTTGTTTTTATCCAAAACAGGTGCATGATGCGGGACTACAAGGCTAAAATTTCCTTTTCCACTTAACGCCGGATTTTGTGTCCTCAATGGTTATTCCCATCTTTTCAAGTTTATTCCTCACAGCGTCCGCTTTTTTGTAATCCTTTTTTTTGCGCGCAAGTTCGCGTTCACTAATTAATTTTTTCACATCTTCTGTCATTTCCGGCTCGGTGTAATTTTTCAATATTCCGAAGATATTGCACATTTCCATCAGCGTCGTTTTCAACAATTCCCCTGAATTTTTACTTATTTTTTTTCCTGTGGATGCGTATTTGTTTACAAGGTCAACGAGTTCAAAGATGGACGATATTGCGTAAGGCGTGTTGAAATCATCGTCCATGTGGCCTATAAATGATTGTTTGATATTTTCTATTTCCTGCTCCAGACCGTCGTCTTCTTTTCCATTTTCCATATTTTCCAAAATCGAAAGGGTATTATAAAGAGTTTCCAGTGTGTTTTTAGTTTGTTTAAGGTTGTTTTCGTCGAAGTTTATCGGACTGCGGTAATGGGACATTGCAAAGAATAGGCGAAGGACTTCCGGGCCGTGCTTTTTTAATGCGTCCTTGATCGTGATGAAGTTACCGAGTGATTTTGACATTTTTTCGCCGTTTACCAGAAGAAATCCCGTGTGCGTCCATATACGGACCATGGGGCTTTTCCCGGAGACGGATTCCATCTGGGCTATCTCGGCTTCGTGGTGCGGGAATATCAGATCTATTGCGCCCCCATGAATGTCGTATTGCGGGCCCAAATATTTTTCTGATATGGCAGTATCTTCTATGTGCCAACCCGGGCGGCCATAACCCCACGGAGAATCCCAACCCAGCTCTTTATGGTCTCTTTTTTTCCACAATGAAAAATCGTGCGGGTGTTTTTTTGTTTCGTCGGGTTCAATCCTGTGTTTTTTTAATTCGTCCGTGTTTTGGTGGGATAATTTCCCGTAACCTTCGAATTTGGTTATGTCAAAATAAACTCCTGTAGCGGTTTCGTATGCGAATTTCTTTTTTATCAGCCGTTTGATCTGGTCTATTATTCCGTCCATGTGTTCCGATGCACGCGCGAATTTGTCTATAGTGTCTATACCAAGCGTTTTCAAGTCTTCCATGAACGCCTTTTCGAATTGCGCCGCGATTTGTTTCGGGTCTTTTTTAGTTTCAATTGCGCGGTTTATTATCTTGTCGTCAACGTCGGTTATGTTCATAAGGAAAAATAGGTTATATTTGCGGTAACGAAGATATTTTGCGAGAATATCGTAAGCTATGTATGTGCGGGCATGGCCTAAATGAGAATTATCGTAAACTGTCGGACCGCAAACGAACATTTTGACGTCTTTTTTTTCCAGATTTTCCTTTTCTTTTGACATGGTGTTGAATATTTTCATATCATTCCCCGTTCTACCATGAAAGGAAGTATTTTGTGTTTTGTTATTTCCGAGATTATTTCCGACGGGGTTGTTTCCAGTTCTTTTTTGGTGAACCATTTTAATTCCTCTATTTCGCCTGTAGCTACTGGGTCTTTTTCCAGTTCGCCCGCGTAAGCGCGTATGTGTATAATCTTTTCAGGCCCGTCATTATAAACGAACTCGTTAAGAAATTTCAACGTGCCCTCTTTGGCTTTTGTGCCAACTTCTTCGGCCAATTCCCTCTGGAGACATTGCATATCCGTTTCGCCTTGTTCGAATTTGCCTCCCACCGTCAAGAAGCGCGTTTCCCCGAATTCGCGGGATAATAACAATTTACTGTTTTTAACCAGCAACAATGCGCATTTGTGTATAATCCTCATCCAATCACTATTAGCATTGGAGTCCAAGGAATTAAACTTATTGCACGAAAGATTTTTAAAATGTAATCGCAGTTTAAACCGGTTTCTATATCGTATACCCGATATATTTATAAGCAAGTGATGTCATAGCGATATGTGATACATGTGGCATGGGATAAATTGGCCAGCGACAAGGTTATAGGAAAAACGATCATTTCGCTGAAGGAAAGGGGCATTGAAGCCGTTGTCGTTAAATGCGGGGAAGATGCCAAGCGGAAGATTATCGAATTAATACCAGCAGGCGCGGAGGTCATGAATTTGAGTTCCACGACCCTGGAACAAGCCGGTATTAACTGGGAAATAATGGAAAGCGGTAGGTACAATTCAATAAAGAAAAAAATTACATCCACCAAAGATGAAAATGAAAGACATGGAATGAGGCGCGCTTCGGCCACCACGGATTATGCTGTTGGAAGTGTTCAGGCAGTTACCGAAGACGGTCAAATTGTCATTGTTTCCAACACCGGCAGCCAGCTGACGAATTATGCGTACGGTTCGCCCCATGTTATCTGGGTTGTCGGGACGCAAAAGATCGTGAAAAATCTTGACGAGGCGTTCAAGCGGACGGAAGAATACATACTTCCGCTTGAGAGCGAGCGGTTAAAAAAATTATACGGCGTGCCGAGCAATATAAGCAAAACTCTGATCATAGAAAAAGAAATCACACCAAACAGGATAAAGCTGATTTTTGTAAAAGAAAAATTGGGTTTTTGAGATGAATGCCATTGAAATCAAAGGGCTTGTGAAGAAATTCGGCAATTTTACGGCCGTCGACAATATAACGCTTAATGTCGAGAAAGGCGGAATATTCGCTTTTTTGGGGCCCAACGGGGCGGGAAAATCCACTACAATAAAAATGCTGACCACTTTGGTAACACCTACGGGCGGCGAGATGATAATTGACGGCCATGACCCTTTGAAAGAGCAGGACGCAGTCCGCCGTTCTTTCGGAATTGTTTTCCAGGATCCGAGCCTCGACGAAGAATTAACGGCCTACGAAAACATGGAATTCCACGGAATTTTGTACAAAGTCCCGAAGGATTTACGCGAAAAAAGAATATCGGAACTTTTGCACCTCGTCGATTTGTGGGACAAGAAAGATGCTTTGGTAAAAACCTTTTCCGGCGGCATGAAACGCAGGCTTGAAATCGCGCGCGGGCTTGTCCATCATCCGAGCATATTTTTCCTCGATGAGCCGACACTGGGATTGGATCCGCAAACAAGGAACGAAATGTGGAGTTACATAAAAGATCTAAATGAAAATGAGGGAACTACAATATTCTTTACGACCCACTACATGGAAGAAGCTGAAAAAATGGCAAAGCGCATTGCAATAATTGACCACGGTAAGATCGTCGCTGAGGGCTCTTTGCAGGAATTGAAGGAAAACACAAAAACAAAATCCTTGGAAGAGGCTTTTCTCTCGTTGACAGGCCGTGCGATACGGGATGAAGAAGCCGACAACACAGACCATATGCGCATGGGAAGGAGGATGTGGAGAAGATGAATGCTATTTACGTCCTTTGGTTGAGGCAGTTAAAGCGTTACATGCGTTCGAAATCCAGGATCGTAGGGTCTTTGGGTCAGCCGTTATTATTTTTTGCTATCTTGGGCTTCGGGCTAAATTCGATATTTGAAAAAGCGGGCGGGGGCAGTTATACGAATTTCCTCGCGCCCGGGATAATAGCGCAGACTATAATGTTTACCGCGATGTTTTCCGGACTAGAATTGATCTGGGACAGGCAGTTCGGCTGTTTGAAAGAGACTCTGGTCGCGCCGGTTTCACGGTTGGAAATAGTTATCGGCCGCACAATAGGAGGCGCGACTGTCGCTACGATACAGGGCGTAATAGTATTAATCGTAACTTTGCTGATGGGCTTCAAACCGTATGATATCATCCAATTACCTTTGGCATTCGGTGTCATGTTCTTGATAGCGTTGCTTTTTTCTTCCCTTGGGACGTTGATAGGATCAATGCTGCAGGATTTCCAAGGTTTCCAGCTAATAATGAATTTCATTGTGATGCCAATATTTTTCCTTTCGGGTGCATTATTCCCTTTGAACGGTGCACCCGATGTTTTGAAAACGGTTGCATCGTTTAATCCGTTGACGTACGGCGTTGATGCTTTGAGAAGCACGCTTGTAAATACGTCGCAGTTTAATCTCGTCTTTGATGTAGGCGTTATAGCGTTGCTAACAGCCGTAACGCTTCTAATCGGAAACAGAACATTCTCGAAGATGCAGGCATAAGAAATATTTATTTCCTATGCAGCGTTCTCAAGCCTTTCCAAGCTATCGCCTTCGGTATAATATTTTCTGTTGTAAGACATTAGCAAAAGAAAAGAGGCAACCCCCAATAAGTCAGGCTGTCTCATACAAATCATCATCGATTTTTACTTTTATTAGCTCGGAAGGAGAGTCGAACTCCTCTATCCCACTTTCAGCAAACTGAAACACATTATTGGTGTATTTCTAGTTCAAACTGCAGGCGGGTGCATAACCGATCTGCCATCCGAGCATCCGATAATAATGTTTGCAATGCATTTGAATTAACGTTTGCTTTATTCTGAGACTATAAACTTGCCTTTTAAGCAGCATTCAATGAGGTTTTTTGTTGCTGGAAACAGGTTTTCCTTCATGATCCTATTTATCCGTAAGGAGACCCAGTAAAAATTCCCCATTTTTTACTACAAGAATATCAAAACCGACTTTCGGTTCTTTTTTACCCATTCTTAGGCCATTCCTCTTACCTGATATAAATTTTATATGCGGCGGCCGGGATTTGAACCCGGGTTTTGAACTTGGCAAGCTCATGTCTTACCAGGCTGGACCACCGCCGCAGTTGTAGCTAGAAACAGATTGTATTTTGTATCAATCTGTTTCGGTTTACTATTGTGCTATTGTTTCAGTTTACTCTTCCTATCTTTAGATTGTTATTATTTTAAATTAGAAAACCACGGGTTTTCTAATTGAGACAGCGAAAACGCACAGCGTTTCAATGAAAAGCTTCGGCTTTTCGTGCATGGAAAAATTCGATTTTTTCATGTCCAGCAAAGGTTTCCACTAGAAACCTTTGAAACCCCGTGTTTTCTCAATAGCGTCGGGGGCGGGATTTGAACCCGCGCGGGCTTACGCCCACAGGTTTAGCAAACCTGCGCCCTAACCTGGCTAGGCGACCCCGACTTACTGTTGGAAATAGACACTGTTGGTATGTGTCTATTTCAGTTTTTTCTAGCGCAAAAGCTTTATATTTGTACGAATAAATATCCTTTTAGAATAATAGGATTAACAGGTGGATTAATGCCGATCAATGTAAAAGATGTTTCTGAAATTTTTGGGAAAGACGTTTTTACAGATAAGGGGTCTTATTGCGGTAAAATCTCCGATTTGGAGTTTGACCTTACCAAGTACAAGATCCGTGCTGTCGTTATTGAAGCTATTAAAGGCTCTTATTTGGCCCAGATCGTGGGGGGAAAACGCGGTGTTATAGTTCCGTTTCCGATGGTCCAGGCCGTAGGCGACGTTGTTGTAATCAAACACATAACCGCACCTACAAATGACATGACCGAAGACGTGGCTACAAGCACAGACGCGGTTGCCGAATAAATGCTGGCAGTTCTGGCTTCAAATTGTTTTTTATTTAAGCTTTTTTAAACTCCCGATAAACCATTAGTATGGACAATGTTTTGAAAGGTTCCCTGTATACAATTATTGCCGCGATAATATGGGGACTTACCCCAATAATTGAAAAAGCAGCGATGAATTATGTCAATCCCGTAGTTTTGGGAGCGTGGCGCTATTTTTTGTCAGGCTTCATGATTTTCGTTTATCTTAGGATCAAGAAAGTCGGCATGAATGTCGATAAAATTGTGGGAAAACGCCTTTTCCTCGCTTCAATCCTGGGTTCCGCATTACTGCCCGCGCTTTTCTACACCGGATTGTTTTTAACAGATCCGATAACAGCGTCTTCCGTGTCAAATATCGGAGTGGTTTGGGTTGCACTTTTTGGATCAATTTTATTAAAAGAGAAAATCAAAGCTGACGAATTTGTAGGCACTTTATTGGTGCTGTCCGGGATTTTTGTGATGCTAAATAAAATCGGATTTGACGCGTCCATCGGGGCGCTAATGCTATTGGGAGCCTCGATCTTCGGCTCTATAACAGCGGTGATAGAACGGAAATCTCTCGGCTCTGTTGACGCTTGGGTTGTTGCGCTTTACGACCGGCTTGCCGGAGGTTCAATTTCGCTGATGGCTTCACTTTTTTTGTTCGGGGCGGGCGCGGTTTTACTTAGCGCGCAGGCTTGGTATTATCTGTTTTTTTTAGCCTTTTTCGGTTCAATGATACCCGCCTTGTTATTTCTCCAGGGATTGAGTTTGATAGAGGCTGAAAGATCGGTTGCGATAATATCGACATCGCCTTTGTTCACGGTTTTGTTCACGGCCTTATTTACTAATTCGCCAGTTACACACGGACAGTTCATAGGCGCAGTGCTGATCGTCGGAGGAGTTCTGATTTTGTCGGTTTCAAAGAAGTTGGTCGTAACGATGAAATATTACGTATCTATAATGGTAAATCGTGAAATAAGCGGGATAAGAAGGATGAAAAATGTTTTCCTCGACATACGGAATTGGTCAAAAGCGCGTTAACATGCATACTTTATATTTTAGGATATTAAAAAATTTTATAGGCTGGCTATGAACACGGAAAGATGTCCTAGTTGTAGTTCTGAACTTATCACGTTTTCAGACGCCTTGGGCTATGTAAAGCCTGTCGCAGACAAATGCATGAAATGCGGAATTTCGGTAGGAAAAAAATCGATGTGGTGTAAATTAAAAAACCTAATGAAATGGCACGGGTCTTAATTTCTACAATGCGCTTTCGTTGTTTATTTCCTTGACGGCTTTCAAACTGGGCCTGTTTAAAAACTCGTTTATCTCAGCTTCTTTGGCCTTCATTTCCAATTCATTCAAAAATTTCTCAACTTCGCTTACCATTTTATCACCTAAGTTAGATTATCGGGACATAATCAAGGGGGTTTCGATTAAATGAAGTTCCGATATGAAGGAAAACGTTCCGATAGAAGATGAATGAAAGAAAACGGTCTAGAGCAAACCTTTGTCCTTCAATACTTGGCGGACGATTTTTACGGTTTCTTTTTTCGAGGTTTCTATGTCCATGTTTGTGGTGTCGATAATGGCGTCGTAGAACGAAGGATCAGAACCATCCGTGCCGTAAAGCTTCATGTATTTTGCCGAGTCGCTTGTGTCGCGTACGTTCAGTTTTTGCCTTGTCTCCGCCACACCCAGTTTTTCGCGCTTTGCGACCCTTCCGGATTTTGTTTCCGTGTCGCACTCCAGCATTATCCGGCAATCTGCATAATCGCCGGCGACCATGCCGGACATGCGCGCGTCGATTACGACACCGCCGCGCATTGAAAGTTCGAGGCATTTTTTTTCTATCTGATAATCTATTTCATCCTCCCTGGTCGCGGAAAACTTCTCCAGTTCCATGCCGCGCTCTTTTGCGACGCTCCTGAATATTTCCCCCATGACGATTTTTTCCAGGCCGAGGTTTTCCGCAACAGCTTCGGCTACTGTGCTTTTGCCGATTCCTGAAAGGCCGGAGATTGTTATTGTCAGACCTTGTTTCTTTATGCGATTTTTCATCAGGTTTTCATGTTTTTCCAGATAGGGTAGGAAAGTCTTCATAAAAATCCCTTGTTAGAAGAATATATTTTATTTCATATTCTCGTCTATTATTTTAATGCATTTTAGCGCGTCAACTTCCTTTCCCGGGGTATCAACGATTATAGTACAGGGCATTCCGCGGTTAATCAGTTCTTTTGCGATGTTTTCAAACTTTAAGTTGGATTTTGCCATTGTTGTCACACCCGTTTCGCCTGACGGCCCGTAAGACAGCGTGGTGAAGTACATGACCGGATTTTTCAGGTATTCTGCGCCCAGCTTGTTTTCTATTTCATCGAATATTTTTGATATGTCCTGCTGCGATGTCAACGAGCCGGATCCGCGCGCGTGCAATGTCCCGAAGTTGATTAACGGCTCGGTCTGATGGGTGTTTTTTACTATTTCAATGACATTGTTAAGGCTTCCTATGTCCGTCAATTTTCCAGTTGTTTCGATGCCTATGGGCGTGTCGACTTTGAGCGATTCCGTTATTGTGTTTAGTTCTTGTACGACAGCGCGCACGGCTTCTTTTTCGTACATGCCCCTGGCTTCGCCCGGCTTGATGCCAAATAAACGGCCGTCGAGTATGTGGGACGAGTGGCAGAACACTCGGACAGCTTCCCTGTACAATTCTTTTTTGTGCGCTTCGTCCGAGCTAAGTATGCTCATGGTGTCGGCGTGAAACGATAACTCAATGCGGTATTTTTTGGCGGTGCGGTTGATCCGGAGCAGGCCTGTATAAATTTCTTTATAGAGGCCGGACATGCTGACCAGGCTTTTTGGGTTGTTTGGGGCGGCAAGCACGTTTTGCGGCACAACAAGGGAGCGGAAACCGTATTTGTAGCAGGTTTTTAACGTCTCAACTACGCTGCCGAATTGGTCCGGAACGACAAATTCGACTTCCCGGAAGCCGTCTTTTAAACCTATGTTTATGCCTGACCTTTCCTGTATTTTGAGGTTTCTTTTGCGTTCCTGGTCTAGTATCATGTATATTATTAGTGGTTTTCGGATAAAAGCAGACTATTTTAACAGCATGGCGAAATAATGATCTATGAAATCAGACCTAGGAGAGTTGTCCAGGAAGGCGATTCACATATCCGGGGTTTTGGCTGTGCCGTTGTTGTACGCACTCGGCCGAACTAAAACCGCTTACTTGTTCCTGTTTCTGGCGGTTGCGCTTTACTTATATCCGCACCTTGTCGAGTCAATGAAAAAAACGTTTTTGGGCGGGTTTTTGAACGGTTTCAGAAGCGTGCTGGATTTTTTTGAGAGGAGCAGGCGAAGACGATACTCCGGAGCCATAAATTTTCTTGCCAGCATAGGCCTGATCATACTTATTTTGCCTGAGAAAATAGCCTCGATTTCCATAATCGTGCTTTGTATCGGCGACGGCGTATCAACACTGGTCGGCAGGTATTTGGGCAGGAACAGGCTGTTCTATAACGAATCAAAATCGTGGGAAGGTTCTTTATCTGGCTTAATTGCGTCTGTAATTGTTTGTTCCTTGATTACAAATTTACCTGTTGCTTTGTTCGCGTCCTTGGTCGGCATGTTGGCGGAATCCCTGAACCTCGGCGTTGATGACAACTTGTCCGTGCCTTTTGCTGCCGGGGTTAGCGTTTACCTGGTTTCGTATGCCGGGCTGCTGGCAGTTTAAACATGTGCTTTTCGAGGTCGATTTTGCCATTTTTTAGTATTATTCCGTCCTTTTTCAGTAGTTTTATTTTCTTTTTTATACCGCCGCCGTAACCGCCCAAGCGGCCGTCGCTCATGATGACTTTGTAGCATGGAAATTCTACGGGAGATTTGTTTGAGTGCATAACCGCTCCGATGGCACGCGGGTGCGTCCCAGTTGCGCGTGCCAGTTCCTTGTAGGTTATGATTTTTCCTCTTGGTATTTTTTTAAGAAGTTCAATCGCTCTGTGCATATTTTTCCACTTCATCCGATATTTTTGCTATTTCACGGCCTTCCAGGGTGAAAACTCGGCGCGATTCCAACCCGGCCGGAAGTTTTAACAATTTCAATTCTTTTTTGTTTAATCTGAGAATTTTTGACGAATGCGCAAGCGCATTGCTAACGGTTTGCTTTTTGTGCTGGAACAACAATGCCGTGATTTTAAAGAAGAATTCCTCGTCGGTTACATAGTAGGGTTTTTCCGCTTTCAATTTTAGTGATATTATTGCCGAATCGACCTTGGGCTGCGGGTAAAAGCTTTTCCGGGGCACATCCATCAAAACCGACGCGTCTGCGAAATAATCAGTCATTACAGACAGGCGTGAATAATCCTTGGTTCCGGGTTTTGCGACCATGCGCTGCGCGAATTCTTTCTGGTAGCATATTATTGCCAACTCAAAATCTTTCTTCATCAAAGAGAAAGTTATTTGTGAAGATATTTCATACGGTATGTTGGCAACAACTTTGCTAAAATTTAATTTATCCACCAAATCAATTATGTCGCCCCCTACGATTTTCACGTTTTTCGCTGATTGAAATCTGGCTTTGAGATAATTAACCAGTTTTTTATCCAATTCCACTGCAATAACTTCGCCGGCACGTTTAGAAAGTTTTTCGGTTAGAAAACCAAAACCAGCGCCTATGTCTAATACAATATCTTCGCGGCGCAAATCGGCGAACTTTACTTCGGCGTCTATGACATTTTCATCTACCAGGAAATTCTGCGAAAGCTTCTTGACAGGCTTTGCGTTTATCGAAGAAAGCAATTTTTCAATGTCGTACATACCAAATCCCTGTTAGCTAGAAGCATTGGGAGCTAGACTCAACAGCAGACTGACACATACTTTGTATGTGTCTAGTTCCGGTGAGTCAGTCTGCCGCACGCTTCGGTTTGCTGAATGTCATTGGAAACAAGGCAAACTTAATGTTTGCCTGTACAGTTTTGCTCATGCAAACATAGGAAA
>CAYZCD010000025.1:0-2317 GCA_964476825.1 uncultured archaeon | reverse complement strand
AACAAGGCAAACTTAATGTTTGCCTGTACAGTTTTGCTCATGCAAACATAGGAAACTTTGGTTTCCTATGCACGGTTTGCGTGTCAAACCGTTGACTTGTACCCCAAAAACATTTTTGGTCTTCCCAGACCCGAAATTATTGCGGCCTTTGGACATTGCTGGCCACGAACAGCTTGTATTTGTCCTTGTCCTCAAGTTCGTCGAGTATGCGGTGGATTATCATTTTTCTCGGGTCAGGCAGGAATTTCACACGGTTTGATATGTCTTCGAAAGATTCGAACGGTTTTTCTTTGCGCGCTTCTATTATGTCCCACAAATGTTTTTTCCCCACGCCGGGTATCAATTCAAGCTGGTGCAGCCTGTTTGTAACCGGCCCGGCCTTGGAAAAGAAATCCACGAATCTTTTTGGGTCCGCATCGACCAGTTTTTCGATGACATTCTGCAGTTCTTGTTTCGCAGACACTGTGAGATCGAAGTATGTTATACGGCCGTGTATGTATTTCACGTTGTCGCGCTTGCCCTCGCCAATGTAGACCCGGTCGCCCACTTTGAATTCGACGCCTTCCCTGGGTATGATTTCCAGCAAAGAGAAATACTTCTCACCAATCGTCTGCGCTATAGGTTCAGACCGTTGCATTCCGACCCTTCCGCGGGACAGGTAGTCTATTGTAATAACCCATTCATCTCTCATTTTTTTCATCTTCCATGGCGGGATATAATTACGACTCAATAACTCCCGCTTTCATAGACTTCTTATAAAACTGAGATTTATAAAGTTAAGACATAAATTAAAACTGTTGATTTTTGATGGATTTTCAGAAAAGACTTCCGGCGGTTGAGAAGTCGATAACTGAAATCGAACCGGAGAAAGATATACGGGTAAAAATAGTGGGTAAGATCGTGGATCTCGGTTCAGAGTCTTTTGTAATTGACGACGGCAAGGGTACGGTACATGTCACGACGGATCCGGAAATAAAAATGGAAAGCTTGAACGTCGGCGATAATGTACGGGTCGCGGGACGTGTTTTTGCTTCGGAAAGCGGGTTTGAGCTCCGGGCGGAAGCCGTACAAAACGTGAATGGTATTGATACGAACCTTTTGAAAAAGGTGCGGGAACTTGAGAAAACTAGTTACGTATAGGACATAAGTCTTTGATTATCCATACATAACTTGCCATAGGCTGGTAACAATGTTCGAAATAACGGTTTCAGATGCGGATATGCTTAAAAATTCGGTCAGCGTGGCGGCCGAAATCATAGACGAGGGTATTTTCAGGATCAGTAAAGATGGATTGAGGCTGGTGGCCGCAGACCGTGCGCTGGTGTCCGTCGTCGACCTGAGAATGGGCGCGTCGGCCTTTGACAAGATTGAATTAACAGAAGACACATCCGTGGGCGTTAATATGAGCAATTTTGTTTCCGTGCTGCGCCGCGCTTCCGGCAGTGACAAAATAACCTTGAAAAAAGAGGACAACAAGAATAAGTTAAAAATAATTATCGATGGCTCTTCCAAGAGAAGGTTCGAAGTCCCGATACTTGATATTTCAGAATCTGATTTGCCGCCTACGGACAAATTAGAATTTTCCTCATTGGCCGAAATAAAATCCGACATTCTTGAACAGGGGATAGCTGATGCGGAGATAGCGTCTGACATAGTTGTTTTTGAAGCGTCGCCGGAACTGTTTAAAATAAAATCCGAAGGCGAATCTTCGATGGCTGAACTGGAACTTGAGAAAGGCAATCCTGTGGTGGTTAAATTGGAATCTTCCGCCGCTACGAAGTCCGGCTATCCGCTGGACTACCTGAAAAAAATGGTCAAAGCGGCCAAATTAGCCGAGACCGCGACCATAAAGTTTTCTTCTGATTTCCCGATGAAAATGGAGTTTGATGCAGGAGACAAATTAAAGATGTCATTCGTCCTTGCGCCTCATATGATAGAATAAATTATTCTGAAAGAATTTTGTCCAGTATATTTTCCATTAATTTGTACCTGTACTGTTTGCCACCGGCCATTTCGATAAATTCAACTTCTCTTGTCATTCTCCTGTCATTACCCAAAAGCTTTGTTTCACAATGCCCGCCGTTTAAAGCTTCGCAATCCGTTGCAATTCCGTACGAAACGGTTGGCGGCCTGTGCATTATCAAGGCTTTGTCTTGCGCGCGGTAACTGGCCGCCGCAACTATACCGCCTTTTTCGATGGCCTGCACAGTTATGCCGTGTTCGGTTTCCAGCCAATTGTGAGTGTACGTTTTCATATGACAGAGTTAAGCGAATAAATATTTAAGGTGGTTTCGGTTGTTGGAACCATTCTACAGAA
>CAYZCD010000024.1:0-13458 GCA_964476825.1 uncultured archaeon | reverse complement strand
AATAAAAAATGAAATTATTGCTTCCCAAGTCGTTTCCGACCATGGTATCGTTTTTCAGGCTGCCGTTAAAATTGTTTTCTATGTACGCAGTCGTTATAGAATTTAAATTGTCAGACCACAAAACTGAAAAATTACTTAATGAAGTCGGGTTATAATAATTGACAACGTTAGATGTGTTCTGCGAATAAATGGGCGGCGCAGTATCGTTGGATAAATTGAGGGTCATTATTATTGCCCAAAAACTGAAGTTACCCGGACCGGTATTCGACCCTGGTCCATCGCTATGATGATCTGAAATATTCAGAAACCATGTACCATCTGATTTATCACCAACAAATGACCCCAGTGTTCCAGGAAAAGCATTATCATCCCCAGAAGAAACAACATCAGTCCCGTTATCTATCCATATAGGCGTGTAAGCTGCTCCGACACCAAGTATTTCATTAAATTGCTCAGTAATACAAAAATGCGACGAAAAACTATTATTTTCTTTGCTCAATCTAACTCTAGTATTATTAGGAGATATTAAATCTACATTCAAATCTCCGGCACACCAATGTCTAATCCCAACATACACCCACAAATCTACGATTGTACCAGCATAATCAGAAGGTATGATCATATAACCCTGTTCCCAGTATTCCTGAATAGAACTACTTCCGATTGAAAAATCTGTCTCATTTACACAAGTAAGATTACGCAATCCGTTTGATTGAGGTGACTCTAAATTGCAATAAAAACCAGAATTTGCGGTTTCATAGGCTCCAACCTCCGATAATAGCACAAAAAACCCAAATAGGATGAAAATCGCAATATGGCGCATATCCTGTATTCAGGCAAAAAACATTTAAGCGTCATTTGCATATAACGCGCGTCTGGACGAGGTTTGCAACCGTTCCGACAACGATGTTGTGTGTTGCGCCTGCGCATGTAACTCCGCAAGAATAACCATTATTCATATTTTTAGCTTCTCCGGGATTTATTGAACCACCTGGAATATTAACCACAACGTCTGCAGAGTCCACCTTGAACACTTTGATGTCTGCATTAGTTATCGAAGAAGACGCCCCCAAATTTAACGCCATAACGTATATGCTTGTCCCAAGACAATACACCCCTCCGTTCGGAATCGATATAGCCTTCTCCGAAGAGCCTCTCAACAAACCGGAAAACCAGATAAAAGCCGTTCCGACGATGCCGATTGTGATCAACATCAACATAACCAACGCTACGACTGGAGTGATGCCTTTCATAATTTTAGAACGGGTTGGATACAGAAAAAGCTTTTAAACCATATTTTTATAAATATTCTTCCTGTGCCCTATCAGCGTAACCCGAATCTTCCTTGCATTTTGATCTATGTCCGCTATTACCCTGTAATCGCCTATCCTAAGCTTACTGTCCTTTCTCCCCTCAAGCCTTTCAAAATAATGAAATGGGTTTGGCTTAGTGGACAATATTTTCTTAAATATCCTTTCTCTCACGCCTTTGTCAAGTCCATTTAGAAAATCTATTGCAACTGGATCAAAAACGACTTCGTACAATCTAAAAACCCAATCTCTTTTTAGCTTCCGCTTCGGTCAAAAAATTGCCTTTTTTTATCCTTTCCCTCGCCTTCTCAATAGCGTTCAAAGTTTCCTCGCTGAGTTCAGGCTGATTTTTCACATTCTTAGCTATGAAAATAACTTTCTGTATAACCTCTTCATAACTCTCATTACCATACTCCTTAAACCTGTCCAGCTCCTGCTTGGTATTTTTGTGTATCTTTATTGTTGTAGCTTCCATACCCATCACTTACTTCATATAGTATCCTTAAGTATATATAAGTATACTTAGTTTTCAAAAACATCTAACTAAGTTAAATCTCCAAAAACAAATCATTGCCTTCAACTGTAACTTTGTAACTCTTGGTCGGTTTCGACGGGTTTGTTAAATTATCGCCCGTAGTTACGTCAAATTCCCATCCGTGCAAAGGACACGTAACAATTGAACCGCTTAAAAAACCGTCGCCCAATGAACCGCCTTTGTGCAAACAAGCATTGGGCGTGGCGAAATATTTTCCACCAACATTAAACAACGCTATAACACCCGAACCGGTTTCAACAACTTTCGATTCCCCCGGTTTTAAATCCCCAACCGATCCTATTTTAATTTTGGCCATAATAAAACCAAAAATAATTGGCAAAAAGGGTTTATAAATCGAAAATACAAATCATTCTAAATCATGGAAGAACATAAATGCGATAATTGCGATCAAACTTTTGACTCTTTAATTTCATTGAAACAGCACAAAGAAGCTAAACACGATGAACAAACAAGCAAAAAAACTGAAAAAACCAGGATCGACACGACCAAACTGCTTATCTACACCATAATACTCGTCGTCGGCGGAGCTGCCATATACGTATTTGCGTCTTCCATATCCGCATCCCCAAGAATGGGTTCCGTAGGATCTACGCATGAACATGTCGATTTTAAAATATACATAAACGGAAACGCCATAAACTTCGCACAACAAAAATACCAGCTGGCAGCGCAATATGTGCACACGGAAAACGGAATCGGAACGCTGATACACAAACACGCCACCGGCGTGACGTTTGAAGACTTCTTAAAAACAGTTAACATGGATATAGACGAAAATTGCTTCAAAATGGACGACGGAAAAAAATACTGCAGCGACGGCGACAAGACATTAAAATTCTACCTTAACGGAAAAATAAGCGATTCGTTAGGGAAAAACGAACTCCACGACCTGGAGAAAATACTGGTCAGCTACGGCAACGAAACTGAAGAGCAATTAAAAGAACAGCTGGCTTCTATAACCGATTTATCAAAAGCGGAATCAGGCAAGATGAATAAATAAAATAATCAGGCATTTCCGAAAAACGTCTGGTAGATCAGATAACCGTTGAAAAGCAATATTATCAAAGCAAATATGCACGCAACTATCGTAGTTTTCCTTTGGTTGACAAACTTGCCCATTAATTTTTTATCCGAGCTATAATAGATCAACGGTATCAATGGCAATGGTATCATCAAACTCAAAACAACCTGGCTGTAAACCAAAATCTGTAACGGCTCAATCTTAAGAAGTATCGCAACAACCAATGGTATCAAGTTAATGAATCGTGTTATCAGCCGTCTCATTGTCGGGCTTAATCTAAAATTTGTTAAACTCTCCATTATCGCCTGACCCGACAGCGTACCGGTTATCGAAGACGAAATGCCCGCGGACAGCAAGGCCGTGGCAAAAATTACCGAAGCAAGGCTTCCGAAAAGCGGTGTAAGCGTCTTATAGGCTTGTTCTATAGTCGCAACCTCCCGCCCGGAGCCGTAAAAAGCGGCCGCAGCCATGACCATTATCGCAGCATTAATAAAGCCGGCAATAAGCAAAGACGCAACATTATCCACTTTATGATATTTTAGAATCGTCTGTTTGTCGCGTAAAAAACGGTTTTCTTTCAGTTTATTTTTAACCAGCCAGGAATGCACAAAAAGCGCGTGCGGCATAACAGTAGCCCCGATAATACCGACAGCAAACAGCGCAGTTTCAGGCGTCAATGAAAATTTGACGGAATACGTAGCCACTTCGGAAAGGTCCGGGTGTGTTATGAAGATTTCATAAACATAGGAAATGCCTATAACAGAAACGAACAGAATAAAAGCGTACTCCAATGTCTTGAAAGATTTGCGGGTCAAAAATAACAACAAAAGTACATCAAGCATAGCAACAAGCGAACCCAACAACAATGGGATGCCGAAAAGCAAATTTAACGCGACGACGATGCCTAAAAATTCCGCCAAATCCGTCGCAAGGATCGCTATTTCCGCCAAAACCCAATAAGCGAAAACCCGCGTCTTGCTTTTCCATTTTATTTTTATTACTTCGGCGAGAGAATAACCAGCGATTCCCATCTTTCCGGATAGATACTGAAATAACATCGCCATCCCGCTAGACAGCCACACGATCCACAACAAATCGTATTTGAATGAAGCACCGCTGCTTATGGAAGTTCCCCAGTTGCCGGGATCCATGTAAGCCACGCTAACAATAAAGCCGGAACCGAAAAACACCCAGAATTTCCTGTCAAAAATCACACGGATAACGGAACGAAAAAGATGCAAAAAATCATAATTCGGCTTGGATTGCGTCATGCGAAATACCCATGTTAGACCAATTTAACAAATTTAGTTACATCTAACATTAATTATGCTTATATTTAAGCACGCAAGAACGGATTACTCTTATGTTGAAACGGTCAACACCAGCGACGGAAGACTACCTGGAAACGATTTACGAACTGACAAAATCCAAAGGTTATGCAAAAGTCGTAGACGTATCCAAAAAATTGAATGTAAAACCGCCCACCGTAACAATTATGATACAGAAACTAAGCAAAAAAGGCCTCCTGAAATACGAACGTTACAGGGATATTTCATTGACACAGTCCGGCGAAACGATAGCAAAAAACATTTCCGACAGGCATTCAAAAATAATGAAATTTTTAACTATACTGGGCGTGGATAAAAAAACCGCATACGTGGATACCGAAGGCATTGAACATTACATGCATCCCTCCACGTTAAAGAAAATACACGAACTGGTCCTATTTGCCGAAAAAAACCCGAAATGGCTGGCTGCCATGAGAAAATTCCACGGGAAAAAACACAATTATTAAAGATCGGAAAACAAAGATTATAGGATATTATGTACGACTTGATTATAATCGGAGGCGGCGTATCCGGGCTTGGGGCAGCCATGTACGCGGGCAGGTTAAACATGAAAACCCTGATGCTCGGCGAAAATATAGGCGGGACTATAACGTTAACGGACGTGGTGGAAAATTATCCGGGTTTTGAGCGGTTAACAGGGCTGGAACTCGCGGAAAAATTGAAAAAACACGCCGAAAATTATGACGTCGAAATGGTCGAAAACAAAGCCAAATCGATAGATAGAGAAGGCAAAAAATTCATCATAAAAACCGAAGACAAATCCTACGAAGCAAAATCCATCCTCATAGCAACCGGGTCGAAACACCGCGAATTGGGCGTACCCGGAGAAAAACAATTCGAAGGGAAAGGGGTGCATACATGCGCATTATGCGACGGCTATTTTTACAAGGAAAAAACCATAGCCGTCGTGGGCGGTTCGGACAGCGCAGGTAAAGAGGCGCTGCTCCTTACTCAATGGGGCAAAAAAGTTTACATAATCTACCGCGGCGGACAGATACATCCAGAGCCGGTAAACATGAAAAGGATAGAAGCCAACAAAAAAATAGAGATAATAAGCAACACGAACGTGAAAGAAATAAAAGGCGGCAAGATGGTAAACGCGGTAACGCTGGATAAACCGTATAAAGGAAAAAAAGAACTTGCGCTGGATGCAATTTTCATAGAAATAGGCGCAACCCCGATGTCACAAATGGCTGAAATGCTGGGAGTCAAAACTAACGACAAAAAAGAAATAATAATCGACCGGGATTCGAGAACGAACGTGCCCGGGATCTTCGCGGCAGGCGACGTAGTCGACACGAAATTCAAACAGGCTATAACAGGCGTCGGCGAAGCGGTCGCGGCAGTCTATTCGGCCTACAAATACGTCAACGAAAGCGAATTCTAAAAACAACAATCCGGCGCAGATATAAATATTGGACGGGCAATGAAACTTATGGATCTGGCAAAAACTCTCGAAAGCTTGGAAAATATGGAACATCCGATGATGAAGGTGATGAAAGCCGCTTACGAAAAGGCCAGGTCGTCGGAGAAAAACGGAAATTATAAAGTATATTCCGACGAAATCGGCGAAAAAAACCCGCCCCATTTTAGCGCTACGGTTCAGAAACAGGGAAACAATTATTCATTTTTGGAAATAAAGAACATCAGCAACGGCGTCGTATTTTCGGAAAAAGCCGCCCAAAACGTAATCGATTCTGAAATGGCATTATCCAAATATTCTTATCAAGTGCCCACAGCCAAGGCGTTTGAGATAATGCAATCCGTAACCAAACAAGGCAAAATAATCCGTTTATCGGGGCAGGACAGGCAAAAAGCGCTTGAAAACGCCAAACGTGTGGTATTGACTGAAAAATTACCGGACATACCCAAACCCGTTAAAAATGAAATTTTAGGCATAGCTCAATGGGATTTGTTGAGCAATTCGGCCAAATCTCTTATCAGCATGCAATGGGCCAGAAAATTAGGCGGAAAAACCATGGTAATAATCAACGACGATGAAATGACAGACAAGGACAAAATACGCGCCATGATATTGTTCATCCAGAAGGAAGTCTGATGAGATCATTGAAGCAAAACGACCGTATCGACGTGACGCGTGATTTTAGAAGACGCGTATGCCCGGAATGCGGTTCTGCCAAACTTCTCGAAGACCCCAAACACGGACGGGCCATGTGCGCGCAGTGCGGGCATATAATGAGGGAACTATGATTTCCATTTTATAGTGCATCCGATTGGCATGGTTTCTTTAGTTTTAACTTCCTTGTTAGCAAGTATCGAACCGATCGCTTCTTCAAGGTATTTCATCTTGGCTGCAACTGGGTTTTCCCAATTGTCGTCTATCGCGCCAACATAACGCAACTTTCTAGAAGAATCAAAAACAAAAACGTGGGGCGTAGCTTTAGCCCCGTATGAACGTGCGATGTTTTGGGACCCGTCCCTTAGATATGGAAAATTAAAACCTTTCTCTTTTGCCCGAGTTTTCATGCCTTCGAAGTTGTCTTCAGCGTATTTGGAATCGTCGTTTGAATTAATCGCAACTATCTGGACACCTTTTGAAGCGTAATCCTTTTGCACCGCAATTATCCTGTCCTGATAGGCTTTTGCGTATGGACAATGGTTGCATGTAAATATGACTATCAAAATTTTTTTGCTTGCAAATTTTCTGGTGGAATGTGTCTTGCCATCAACACCCTTCAATTCAAATTCAACCAACGGATCGTTTATTTTCAAAGACATAACATTGCTCGCTCACGATATTATAAAAATGTCCCCCGGGGGCGAATTTCCCAGTCTTCTCTCATTCTAAATTTTTCCTTAAGGTTTTTCCTTATTTTTTCCCTTCCCTAAGGATTCTCTTTTTTTTAAAAAGAGAAGGCTTATTTGAACGCCCAACAACCCGGTTTCTGAACAACGAAAACCTTTGGTTTTCGTGCATAGAAAACTATTAATTTTCTATGTATCGACCAAATCTTGGCACGATGTTATGAACACAGTGCCAAACTACAGCCGGGTACTCTACCAGATTGAGCTACCGGGGGATGATAAACTAATTTGCCCAATCAGCTTATATAACTTATTTTTCCGGATTATACATAGGAAATATTAATTTCCTATGCACGGTTTGAAAAGCAAACCGTTGTATTGTTCAATGGCGCTTCGGACGAGATTAAAAAATATATGGACGAGATAAGCTTTCCTGATGAAAAATCGAAATACATCGTCGAAGCGAGAAAGCGTTTTATTAGGCAGAATGTGGACTTCGTCCAATTTTTCAAAAAATTCCTTTCTCCGGCCGGCGCACGTGAATGGCTGATAAAAAACGTCAACGGGTTAGGCCGCAAAGAGGCTTCGCATTTCCTGAGAAACATTGGAATGGGAAAAAACTTTGCGATATTGGACGTCCATATTTTAAGGAATTTGAAATGGTTCGGAGTGATAGGCGAAATTCCCGATCAGTTAAGCGACAAAAGGTACATGGAAATAGAAGGCCTGATGAAAAAATTCTCCGCCGAAATTAACATACCAATGGACGAATTGGACCTGTTGTTATGGTCGAAGGAGACCGGCTTCATGTTTAAGTAATTCTTCAATCAAGCGAACCGTTAAAGGGTCTTTAAACCTGAATCCCCCGACCATCACATCCAGGCCTTCACCAACGGCCGTTTTGTACGGATATGCCTCATGCGCTTTTCCATCCCCGCCTTTTTCGTCAAGTTTTCTTATCTGGTTCGGAGTTAGGATGTGCACCGCAACGCCGTGGTAATCAGGGGGAAGTGAAAGAAGTTCGCGGGACAATAAATCAACCCGAACGCCGTTTTCTACGCCTGCTGTTCTTACCCTTTTCAGGCGGCCCAAATAAATATCATCGGGGGACCATACACGGTCCATGTTAATTTTAACAGGTTCCAATTCCCTTCCGGAACCGCTTAAAACATAAACATTGGAATGGGAATAACGCGCAGAACCGGGCTCCTGGGTAAGGACATGCAAATAATGCATGCTAACCATTGACAAGAAAGATATTTAACCGTTACTTTTCTTCTTTGCGCTCTCTTACAACTTCGCCGACTTCGGCATAATTCGAATCTATTTTCACTGAATTTTCGTCCGCGTCCCTGTATCTAAGATACGCTTTCGGCAAGGACAAAGTTCCTATAATGCCCATAACCGGCGAAACCTTGTAAGTCATTATCCTTTCTTCCTGGGATTTGATATCCCCCACTTTCCATATCATTTCCGTACCTACAGCAGTCTTTTTGATCAATGGTTTGAGCGTATCGTGCTGTGCAACAAGCCTCATCACCGGAGGTATCAAATCACGCACAATCGCGGATTTCAACGTGTGGCGCGAAGCGTTTTTAATGCCGATAGTAACCGTGAATTCTTTGCCTATCTGGGCCGGGCCCGAATGAAGCACGCGCTTGAATATCCTCGGCCTTTGTACTTGCATGAATATTACAGCAGCGCCAACTACAAGGAACGCTAATATGACATAGGCTGGCGTGTACGAGATCCTATAAACAAAACTCAAACTCTCGCCCGGGTTCAACCCGTCAACAAACCAGAAATAACTCACATCTCCGCCCGAAGATATGGTTCTATTCGGTTTTGTATCAGGCTCGGCCAACCAGGAAATTACGCTGGATAAATCTTCACGAACTGTCAAATTACGCCCAATGATATTGCCTTCATTCGAGATTTTCAATATGACAGTTTTGCCCGAAGATGTTTTTTGTTCATCTTTCGTCTGGACGATATTATAATAGCTGTTCACAGAAAATTTGGTTTGATTTTGCGACACTTGTTCGCCAGACTGCGATTTTAACTGCGCAGACGCCTGATAGTTTCCTGCAACCGATTGCTTGCCGAGCGGGATGATTTTTTGCACAGTCTTTTCTTCCAGCCCGTTCACACCAACCGGCAACGTCAAACCTGTTTGCTTGCCTTCAGGATTTGTTATTGTTATATCAAGGGAAAATCCCTCCAAATCCGTAACAGCCAAATTCGCAAGCTTTATGGAAGCTGTTACATCTGTACCCGGATTGTAATTGGTCGAATCCAATTTAAAATCTTTGATGACGATCGGGTATTTGAAATAGACTGTAAAGAAAAATTCCGCACTGCCGAAAACGGACGGGTTGTCGGCAGAATCCGCCCTGATAACGTAACGGTAAACGGACGGATTGATGCCGACTGGCGGATTGACTGAAAGGCTTATAGTCTCTTCGCCGCCCGCGGGTATCACTAAACTGCTTTTTTCCAGGGTAACCCAGGAAGAAAATGTTCCGGAATAAGACATTAAAAACCTGTCGGCTTTGCCTTCCAAATTTTTTATTGTAACAGCGTATTTGGTAACAGAACCGCTGTATCCTTCCGCCTGCGACGGAGTAACGCTCACGTCAACGCCGGCGGCAGCCGCGAAAGAAGATATAAAAATAAGGCAGACAAAAACGGACAAAAATAAGTTTTTATTGAATACCACAAAAATACCTATATTTTCTTAGCTTTTTGGCCATATAAGTTTTTTATTTAGTTTGGGGTCGGGGTGATTTGAACACCCATATGAAGCTCCCAAAGCTCCTATGCTAAACCAGATTACATCACGACCCCGGTTTGTAAATAGACACACACCCTAGATGTGTGTCTATTTACCTGACTAAACAAAGAACTTGTCAGCATACCTTAAAAATAGATAATTACTCTTCTTCGAACATCCATTGGGGCAACGAAATGGGCACGGATCCGTTTTTCTTCGAAATTTCAAGTTCATACCTCATCGAAGCTTGCGAGTGCGTTATCTGAGAAAGAAGCCTTCTGCTGCGCAGATATCTAACAGCCTCGGAAACCGTTGCCATGATATATTATTAGTCGGGGTAGTTAAAATTTTGCGTTTTGTGGAACAAATCAAGTTATATCACACATATGGTACCTATCCAACGATAATCTTTGTCGGAAAACAGTCTATTAGCTCGTATCCTTACTCGATCTCCCTTAATTATTGATTGATTATCGCCATATGAAAAGAATGTTCGGATATTGCTTCTGTCATCCCTCACACCGAAATCGGTTATATCCAAATGCCCTTCCGGATTACCAGTCATGTAAATACCAGAGACGCCTCCTGTCATCATCGTGAAAGTATCCGAACTTGCGGGTATCCTTTTCTGATAATGGACCCTACTAACCACTGTACCCTCCACTTCTTCGTAGAACAATTTCTGAAACCAATTTAACGGCATAAAAACCATTGGTTGGGTGTTTATTAAAACTCATTAAGTCGGAAATTATTACTCAATAGCAAGGGCCAGCTTTTTCAGGTCCTCTTTCACGCCACCCAATTCGGAAGACCTTATTACTTTGTTGTAAATCCCGTTTCCAAAAGCATCCCTTGCAAACAGCCGGTAACCAAGTGGCAGGTAGTCGCCTTTCAGAATTATGTGAGAGTAACCGAACACTTCGTTGAATTTGACCTCCAACGGGACTCCTACGCCGCGACTAACGTAACTCAAGGTCAAAGTTTGCGTATGCATTGAAGGCCTCAATTCAACAGAGATAAAATCTCCTATTTGATTGCGGTTTGATTTAATTCCTACGAGCCTATGTAAGTCGGCTGTTGTCCCCACGTCATTATCGTCCAAAAACCTCAGCAATTCACCTGCAACCAGTCCAACGTATTCCCCGCTAATTCTATTTCTATAAACCATGTTTTAGGTAGAAAACGAACGGATTTAAAATCAATTAGCAGACTCATCTGCCAAACGGCGCAGTTAAGTTGGAACCGGACATCAAATAAGACCTGTTTCCCATTTGGTTGTCCGCCCTGATTTTATCTAACCGCTCCGCCATACCCGGTTTTGCCATTAAACTGTAAACCGGGCATGTACCGCACGCGCCTTTGCTGCCCGGCACGCAAACGTAAGCGGAATTTCTAGTCAACGAAACGGAACTCATGTCTTTTGAACCTGAGGATAAATACTCCGGCACGCCAGTTCTCCGTTTAAGGTCGCTTGGCGGTTTTTCTGCGCTTTGAGCTGCGGAATAATTTGGCTTTGCGATAGCTTTTACTTTCTGGTCGTCTTCTTCATCGTCATCGTCCGAACCATCTTCTATATCAGCACCATCGACCTTGTAAATTTGTCTGATTCTCTTGACCTGTTCCGTGTCGTCAGCCGCTACAGACGCAACACCCGAACCTTTCGCCTCGTAAATGTTCCTGAAATTTGAGGAAAAATCGGCATCCTCGCCGCCAAGATCGATTTCACTTACAAAAGGAAGTTCTTTTTCATCATCCAGCAACAAAGTACGCTGTCCAGCTTCAATCATACTGCCTATACTATACTTTTAATACGTATTAATTTGCAGCATGAAAAGTTATCAGCAACAAAATTCAAGAATTATATCAATGAAGAAAAAAATTAACCCATTCAACTTGGCAATTTTCATCCTGCTATGCGAAATGGCAGGCCTCATAGGCTCGATATTCACTATACCTGCCATTGGGACATGGTACGCCGAATTGAACAAACCATCCTTCAGCCCGCCGAACTGGGTTTTCGGGCCGGTGTGGATTGCGCTCTACGCTTTGATGGGAATATCAGCGTGTTTAGTGTTTTCAAAAGGCTGGAAAAACAAGAAAATAAAAAATGCTATCAGCATTTTCAGCCTTCAATTGGTGTTAAACGTTCTTTGGTCGGTCATTTTTTTCGGCGCAAAAAATCCTTTCCTCGCCTTGGCGGAAATGGCAATTTTATGGATTGCTATTTTCGTAACCATTAAAAAATTCAATGAAATTTCAAAAACAGCGGGAAATCTTTTAATCCCGTATCTGGCGTGGGTGTCATTCGCAGCAATATTAAACCTCTCGATAGTTTTGATGAATTAGCCCTACGTGAACTTCGCACAACCGGTTAATTTTTCCCAACCGCGGCGATTTATTTGTGAAAGCGACAAATAGGCTTTAGTGATATGAATGGCCGTGACGAAAGAGGAAACAGAGCTTCTTGTGCAAGAGATCACAAAGATTCATAACGACATAATTTCCGCGACCCAGAAAGACCTGCCGTCAGGCGGCGAACTAGGAGTCCGTGATGAAGGTGGTCTGCATTCATTGGCATACAGAATCTTGTATATGACAGAAAAAAAGGCTGGCCCGGTTTCATTGGGCGCTGCTATTCTCGAATACATAGCCGTCAGACACTACTTCTGGGACGGCAACAAACGCACAGCTTACGTCCTATCCAAAACTTTCATGCTCCAGAATGGGTTGGAGTTGAAACCTAATTATGAAAAGGCTGTTAATTTCATAGTTAAAGTAGCTGATAAAAAGGCTAATAAAGCAGAGATAAGAAATTGGATTCAGGAGAATTCCAAATGACCAAAGAACAGATTAAGAAATTAAGAACAAACGCACAGAAGGTCATAAAGAAAGACATAGAACTACTTAGAGAACTGGCGAAACGTTGAGATTTTATGGTTTACAGACTTGCCCAAATTATTGGTACTTTATTCCTTTCTATAGCGTATCTCTACGTTCTATTAGAAATATCAAAGCAGATCAATTTTTCTCTGGACTCCTTTATCATTGGAATGTTGATACTTGCTTTGGTCCTCGCAGCTTTCAAGGAGATAATTGACAGATGACAAACAAAGCAACCAGAGATCAACGCTTTGTACTAAACCAGTTAACTCTATTTTTCTTTGGCACGATTAGCTTGTTATTATCTATGATATACACACCCGTTAACATAAGCGGACTCTACAAAGAAACTGTCAAACAACTTTTATCGATTATCTTCTTCGTATGCTACTACCTGGTAGCTTACAAATTGACCGAATACTATTTAGGAATATTCTTGCCTGTGTTGAGAGAGAGCTTAAACAGGCACAAACTTATGGCAGGACTGATCTCCACTTCAATTATCCTTTCACTCGGTATACCTGCTTTTGGTTATCAAAAAGTTGCAGAATACTTATACTCAGGTATCATAGGAATCATAACCACGATAATAGCACTGATCATCGGAGACTTTATTCTAAAAAAAAAAAAAAATGCCAAACGTTTATTTGTGCAGATCAACAAAAAACGACACAAAAAATTAACCATTGGAAAATCATAATTATCCACACACCAGACAATTTACTCAGTTCTTCTTTTACAGCTACCGTCCACAAGACCACGTCATGTAACGCAAAACTTCGCGAGAAATAGAAATCAAATGA
>CAYZCD010000023.1:9069-13625 GCA_964476825.1 uncultured archaeon | reverse complement strand
TTACATTCTGTCGCGTTTCGTAATTCCAGCCTTTGAAGCTTTATTTTCTTTTCCTGTAAGGACAAGACGGGGCGAATATTCTATTTGATGGCCTTTATGGCTGTAAGAATTTCCCAATGTTGGATAAACTGAACTAACAGCTGGGACAATAAACTTTGTCATCGGCAATGTTTTTTGGGTATACATGAGCATTGTAATATCGATAACAATTTAAGCGTATTGCTCATACCAGCCACGCTATCCTTAAGAAGTTTGTCAATATTCCGATATATTAATATTAATTTTTCTACACAGGGATGCCAGATTCTAAAAGTTTCTTTTCAATTTTCGGCCATGAACCGCGAACTGGGCGAAAGCCGACACTCGCATGCGCAAACGAGCGGGCAGTGTCCGCGTAAACGGCGAGGCACCTCTCGTCCTCACCGCGGAGCCAGTGGCTCCCGCGGGTGACAGCAACATCATTATGGCCTGAAATATTGTCTATTTGGGTATCTGGGTTAAATCTGAAATGACTTATGTAAGGAGTGTGATGCCGACCGATCTCTTCTGTGACTTTAGGTATTCCAGATACTTCATCCCATTCGGTCACAACGCGCCAATTGCCTTCGGGTACAAGAACTTCTCCAATCACATCTTTTCCAATTAAAACTTCCCTCGCCCAGTATTTTCTTCCTTGTTCGTCTGTTTCATATTTGTTTGGATCCCTGCCCGCAGGCACACGCAATCCTGTTTCAGTCCATTGCCACGCGTACCAGTGGTGGCCGTTTCTGGTAAAAATGTCTTTGAATTCTCCTCCCCGCCTCGGATCTTTGCCCGACATTTCCATGCCACGCTGTATCGCCAACTCTTCCGCTGCTGTTGACATCCTTACACCATATACAATTCCATACTTGGAATTGTAATAGTTACTTCCTGCTCGGACAAGGCTCGGCAAATATTCGATTTTATGACGTTCACTCATGTAAGCTTTTCCCTGCGTGGGATAATCGGAGCTGGCAGAAGGAATAATAAATTTTTTCATCGGCGATGGTTGTAGAATACCCATGAGTATCATATTTCAGCAAACAATTTAAGCGTGTTTTTATATTCAGCGACAAAAAAATTATGCGCCGAACCTGCGCTTCCTTTGGTTGAAATCTTTTATGGCTGCTATGAAATCGTCTTTTGAAAATTCCGGCCACGAAGTATCGGTGAAAAATAATTCCGAATATGCCGACTGGAACAATAAAAAGTTGCTTAACCTTTTTTCGCCTCCGGTGCGTATGATAAGGTCAGGATCATTCATGCCGGGGTTGTAAAGGTTTTCTTTTATCGTGATCTCGTTTATGTCCGACGCGTTTAATTTTCCTTCTTTGACTTTGTTGGCTATTTTTTTGACAGCGTCGATGATTTCCACACGGCTGCTATAAGCGATTGCGAAGTTGGACTCGTAATTTTTATAATTTTTTGTAATGCGTTCAACTTTGTCAAAAAGCTTCCGCAAACCCGCGGGCAGGGAATTTTTCCTGCCTATCACGCGGACCCTGACTTTTTTCAAATGGACCGGGTGTTTTTTGTTTTTTATCACGCCCAACGCTACCTTTTCCATCAGGCGATAAATATAATCAAGCTCAACCTTCGGCCGCCCAGCGATGTTTTCCAGGGAAAGCGTGTAGAACGTAAAGCATTTTATCCCCAATTCCGTGCACCAGTTGATGACGTCTTCGACTTTCCTGTTGCCCCATTCGTGGCCTTTCCACGGCTCCATCATGAGGCGGCGGGCGAAACGCCTGTTGCCATCCATTATTATGCCCACATGGTTTAATGTAGAACCTTCGAAAGAATAATCCACACCTTTAGCGCTGCGTAATGACTGCATTTCAAACACACTTCATAATATTCCGGTTAGTATTTATTAAAATTGAAGCATACCGTATAATGTATCGGTATTCTTCTAGTTATATTATATTCGGCCTTACTTGCTGGTAAATATATGCCTAAGAACTAGTATTGCGACTATCGCCAAAATGATGCCTATTACGACCGTTTGCCTTTGGCCGTTCGGCGCAGGCATGGCCGTGGTTGTCGTGGCGTTTACGGATTGTAATGTGGCCGCGGGGGACAAAACCACGCTTGTGGTCAATTGTATATCAGATGACACGCCTTTCTCAGACAACGCGATTACGGTCGTATTATAATTTCCGAGCTTCGTGCCGAATGGCGGAGCTATGAACAGGTAAACTTTGCTTGTTTCATTCGGTTCAAGTGTTATGTTGCTAACCCCGATAGATATCCAAGACGGCCCGGCTGCCTGCAATATGTAATTAAGCGTCTTTATGCCTGTGTTGCGTATCTGGAGCTCCTGCAAACTTTTGTCAGAAGGCTTGACGTCCTTCTTGCCCGCGGATGTCAAAGAACCGCCGTAACACGACTTATAATCCTTTACGACCAAAGCGCCGGTTGATTTTACATCCAAATTCTCAGAGACCGCCTCACCGTCGATCCTGTAAATGCCTGTGTCATTGCTATAATTGGCTAAGAATTCGAGGCTTTTTGTGGCATTTTCGGGCACCAGCAAGTTTTCCGCAATTTTATTTCCGACTGCCAGCACAGTGAAAACCTCGGGCCTGTGCCCGGTGTTGCTTATTTCAAGCTTGAATGACGCTTTGTCCGGGGTGCAAACAGTAAGTGATTCCGGAACGACCCTGACGGTCGCATTGTGGCACACGCCGACATTGAGCTGAAGTTTTGTACTTTCCTTCAGCGATCCCGCGGACGCGGTGAAAATTATTTCGCTGGTTTTATTTTCCACAAGATCCGTTGAATTAACTTTCAACTTTATTGTGCTGGTCTTGCCCGGCTCTATGATAACCTTATTCACGTTCAATACGCCCTTCGTGGCGTTCATACTGAAAAGATCCGCAACCGCGCCGATGTTTTTTACATCGATTGAATATGTGAATTCTTCATTCTTACAAATTGAACCGCTTGAAACCTGAGGCAACAATGAAATTGATCCGCATTCCTTTGCGTCGGCCTCCGGATACAACGCTTTGACAACATTACTCCCGGCGGACTTTACCGATATGTTCAGCTTGAATTTTCCCTCCCTGCCGGGGGTGTATGCCGCTTCTACCGTCGCGTTTAAGGATCCATTCAGCGATATCTGTTTTTGGTTTAGGTCTGCGGACGATGTTATTTCATAAACGTCTGCCTTGCTTCCGGTGTTCAATATGTTCACGTTGAATGTAACCGGTTTTCTCAGGCAAATGGGGCTTGACGGCTGGGAAACGGATGCGGCGAAATTGAAGCATTCTTTCACGTTTACGTCCAGCACGCCCTGTGAATCGGCTTTCTCTGATTTCAGATTGAACTTTATCTTGTCCGCAGAAGCCTTTTCATAAGAGCTTTCGAAGTTGACTATTCCGGATTCGTTGGGCTGAAGCTTGATAACATTCCTGTCGAATTTGCCGGCAGCGTCTGCAGATATGTTAAACGTGTCCGCGTATTTTCCGGTGTTCTTAATAATAATAGACGTCGAGAACCTGTCGCGTGCGCACACTTCCAAGTTACCCTGTGTCGTCAAAGATGCGGAATTGCAGTTGATCAAGCCGACGTTTATTTTTGTCGATGCCGAATCGGAAGAAGATTCGGAATTTGCAGAAAGTGTTATTGGATATTTTTGCGCCGTCGCATTGTTAGACGGGCCGATGAATATGGAACAATATGTAAATTCCCCCGACGCCAAAACAACTTCGCCGTTGCTTACGCTTCCGGAGGCGCAGCCTGCAAATGTTACCAAACTTGAATCGGAATCCAGTTCGTAAGTATCCGTTGTTGCCCCGACGTTTGTTAATTTCACCAATTGGTTTGTGAAAGAGCCTGTGCAGATGCTCATGTCGGATATGGTCGATGCCATATCCACTTTGCTAGCGTATGAAGGGCTGGAAAGCATTACAAAAAGCGCGAAGAACAAAATGAAAAACTGAGTTTTTCCCAACATCATCGCCTATCCATTACGAAGATACGAAAGCTTAAATACCTATTCGCCTTAAAGGGCTGGAGGATGCCTGAATCCTGATTTTACGCCCGATCCGTCCGATTAAAAAGAACCGGCCGAATTTTCTATCTCTTTTTTCACTTCGTCCAGATACCCGGATTTTTTATTTACGCCCGTGCCTGTTTTTTTAGTCCCGAACAACAAGAAAGCTCCGGCAACCAAAACAAAAAATGCGGGCAGGTTGTCCGCTTCAGCGGATTTTCTGCCATCCTTTCCTGCTACAAAAAGGTTTACATAATTTTCCCCGTAACCGTCGTTGATTTTGATCACGTAACCGCCCGTACTTTTCGGTGACACGTAAATAAATTTTATCCCATTTCCTATTGAAAATTTAGACGGCTCAACCCAGTCGGGCGGTATTCCGGACAATGAAACTGCGACATTTTCGTTGCCGTTGTTTTGCACGGCAAGAAGCGCGCTGCCGCCTATTTCAACGTCCAAATTTTTTGGATATACGGATAAAGCATGGCTGAAAGGCTTTTCTTCGGTCTCCAGGACCTGGATAGAAGATTTTGAT
>CAYZCD010000023.1:0-9059 GCA_964476825.1 uncultured archaeon | reverse complement strand
GCAGCTTTCCGAGATTGCAGAAATTTCATAACTGCCCGGCGTATCAATTTCGATCGGGGCTTTCCAATAACCGAAGTCGTTGGAACTCGTGTTCGCATGATATCTACCGGCGCTGACCAATACGGGCGAAGACAAGCCCCCGCCACCGATGAACGATAAATAACCTTCTACGAATATCCTGTCGCCCACGTACGATATTTTCGGCGCATTCATAGAAGATGTTACCTGATCGCAGAATTTTTGCGGGCATTTAACTATGTTTTCTGTGGCCACGCTGCCTTTCACGCCCTGCGCCGTGTATTCGATTACTATTTCACGGCCGGCGCACTCGCCGGCTGTTATCGTGCAATACGCCTGTTTTGACTCCGACGGCTGCAGATCCATCTGGTTTGAATAATAATTGCATGAAAACTTTTTGCAATCATTTGAACCTATTTTGCAATAAGACGGAACGGAATTTATTGAAACGAAACGCCCATTTTGGTTTGTGACATTGATTACCAATTGGTAAACGACGTCCTCCCCGGATAAAAAATAACCCGCGCCCACTTTTGACACCACGCCGTCGAACGGCCGGTCTGTATAAGAATAATTTGAATAGTTCAGCTGTTCGGGCGCGGCAGAATTTTGGCCGATGCGCATGACAGACGGGCTCACATAGTCTTCCGCCCCGGCGAAAAACGGCACCGACACCAAAACAAACAGGGCCAGTGCGCCGGTCAGTTTTCTAATTCCCATAGAACAAGAGTCCGGCGCTAAATATTTAAGTTCCGATTTTGGCTTTGTACAGGTCAAACAACTTGTCCACCGACCGGCGGTCTATCTTTTTCCCGAAACAATTATGAGGGACCAGCCCACCGGAAAAGGTTTTCGGTATGTGCATCAACTCGTGTATCAAGGTTTTGTCCCGCTCTTCCAAACCAAGCTTGTCAAACCTCTCGGAAACGACTTCGATAACATAATGCGCCTTTATTCCCATGGCCTTCTGCCATATTTTCGGCATGGACCAGATCCTCGCTATCGAACGGCCTTTGGAACCGTAACTGCGCATGCAAAAAAGCCTTTCGGTATCTATTTGTTCGAGGTTCAATGCGCCTACCATTTTACGTATGGAATCCTTTATGTCGGGAGCTTCAATGAATTTCATTTAAATTTATCCCATGAAATTATCTTTGATTTGATTATTCACACGGCACTATTCATTGATTTTTAGGTTTATAGTCTCTGGAAAATATCTGACGTATTTTAGGAGCAACAAATTCTCGTTTAGGACCATCTTTTAGTTCTTGCAATATACCGTGTTTTAGCAATATTTCTACACAATTTTTAGCTGTGGGCCACTCACATTTTAATCTATCAACAATTTTTGGAATTCTTATATAAGGGTTTTCAATTAGCATATCCAACACGCTTAGAACCCTGTTACTTTTCGTTACTTTTTTCAGTAGGTCAGAACACTGCTGATAATATTCTTCCAGACCGTTTGTTCTAGATAAAACATCTTCGGACTGTGTTTTAACTGCTTTTAGAAAGAATTTTAGCCAATCTTCTAATTTACCTTTACTGTTGGCTTCGAATAATTTATTTTTGTACTCCTGCTTATTCTTTTCAAAATAAGCACTTAGGTATAGATATGGCTTAGGTAACACTTTCTTCTTACATAGATACAGTACCAACAAGAGACGACCCATCCTACCATTACCATCCTCAAACGGGTGTATCGACTCGAATTGGTAATGTATTAACGCTATCTTCAACAACTCTGGCTCCGAAGAATTTGAATTCATATAATCTATGAGATTTCGCATCAAATCGGGAACAGATGAAGGGTGCGCCGGGACAAATCTTGCTTCTAGGGGATTTAGAGTATCTCCAATCCAGTTTGGTTGAGTTTTATATTTTCCCGGATTTTTGCTTTCCCCTCTCACACGTTTCATGAGATTCAGGTGTATATCTTTGATTGTTTCCTCGGAAAAATTTTTATTTTCCATTTCCTGAAGGTATCTGTACAATACCTTCCTATAATTCATTACTTCTGCCCAATCACCTACCCTATCTGGATTATTGGGTTCTTTATCCCGGAAAGCCTCAGATAAAGAGGTCATGGTTCCTTCTATTCTAGAGCTTAGAACAGCCTCGATTTGAAGGTATGGCCAAACAATTAAATCTGGATTTGATAATCTTTTTCCAATAACAGATAACTTCCCTATACCCAGATTGGCTTCTGATAAAAGTTTCGCCAATTCATCGTCATATTTAATTTTAAATGGTAGTGGTTTTGGTTCAAATGTGTGATATGCGGCTTTTGGTGCCAATACAAACCTACCAGTTCTTGTGCTAGCATTTTCTATATCCATATCAATTTTATCATTTTTTGTGTATTTAAACCTACTATCAGTTAACTGATATTTCTATCAGTAACTTATAATTTTCCTGATGGTGAGCAACAGTAGAACAGCACACAAATTACAACCATTACTCGAATCTGAGTTCTTTAACCGGCCTCCTTCTCCAAAATTTCCGTTATTGATTATCAACTAATAAACTAGAACCTTTATTTGAGATTCTAGCTAAACCAGTAATGTGAGCTTAAATATAACACCCAACTTAATCATCTAATCGGTGGTCACTTTTGATGACAAAATCCCCAAAAGAGTGAATAATTCTTTAGCGAAAGCTGGAAATGTCGTCATCACATCCGCACTGCCTTATGCTAACGGAGAAATACATTTAGGCCACATCACTTCCACTTATTTGCCTGCGGACATATTGGCGCGTTATTTGCGCGCTAACGGAAACAAAGTCCTTTTCCTGTGCGGTTCCGATGATTACGGCACGCCCATATTGATCAAAGCCGAGCAGGAAAATAAAAAACCAGAAGATTATGTGCAGTTCTGGAATGAAAAAGACCAGAAAGATTTCAAAAAGCTCGGCATTTCCTTTGACATATTCTACAAGACGAGTTCGGAGGAAAACATAAAATTGGCACAGCATTTTTTTCGGATATTGGACGAAAAGGGATTCATATTTAAACGGGTTATTTCTCAACCTTATTGCGAACAGGACAAGAAATTTTTACCGGACCGCTACGTAAAAGGCACATGCCCATACTGCAACGCAACAGAACAATATTCCGACGGCTGCGAGAAATGCGGGCGCGTATTTGATCCCGGCGAGATAAAAGACGAGCACTGTGCGCTGTGCAACAGAAAACCGATTACGAAAAAAAGCGAACATTATTTTTTGAAGCTTTCCTCATTCTCAAAGGAATTAAAAAATTGGCTGCTTTCCAACAAAAATTTACAGGAAGATGTCAAGAATTACGTGTTAAAATGGATCGACGAAGGCCTCAGGGAATGGGACATAACGCGCGACATATCCTGGGGCGTGCCCGTCCCAAATGAAAATAACAAAGTTTTCTACGGCTGGTTCGACAACGCCATCGGCTACGCTTCAACGGCGATAAAATATTTCGGCTCCGAGAAGAAAGCGAAGGATTTCTGGAATTCCGCGAAAATTTACCATTACATCGGCAAAGACATTGTTTACCACCATTACCTGTTCATGACTGCCATACGCCTGATAACAGGGGAGTTCAAGGAGCCGGATTACATACCTACGCGCGGTTACCTACTGCTCCAAAACAAGAAATTCTCGAAAAGCAGGGGTTGGTATATTTCACTCGAGGATTTTTTGAGCGAGTTTCCCGCGGATTATTTGCGTTTCTACCTTGCATCGATAACTACTTACTCGCAGCAGGACGTTAATTTTGACTGGAAAGAGTTCCAGTCCAAAATAAACAACGAGCTGGTTGCTAATATCGGGAATTTCGTCAACCGCACATTAACGTTCATAAACTCCCATTTCGACGGAGTCGTGCCGGAACCGGAAAATGAAAAACTTCTGGAAACGAAGTCCTTAAACAAGAAACGTGAATTGGCCGAATGGATAATAAACTTGCCCAAGCTTGTCGGAAAAGAGCTTGAAGCCAACCAAACGGACCGCGCACTGAAAAAAATATTGGAATTTTCCAACGTGTGCAACAATTATTTCCAATCGGAAGAACCGTGGAAGAATAAGAATAATAAAACGTGCTTGTACACATGCGCGAACGCGTGCCGCACGCTAAGCGTGCTGTTAGGACCGTTCCTGCCGTCCGCGTCGGAAAACATAAACAAAATGCTCGGCACTAATGCGATGAACTGGAATTCGGCGGGCGAGATTTCGATTAAGCCGGGCCACAAAATTAATCCGGCGGAAATATTGTTCAACAAAGTTGAAGATGCAGCGATAGGCGCGAGATTAAAAAAATTGGGAGGTGCTAAAGAAATGGTTGAAATAGAAGATTTTTCAAAGCTCGACATACGCGTCGGGAAAATATTATCCGCGGAAAGCGTTCCGAAATCCGAGAAACTGCTTAAATTATCCGTAGACATAGGAAATGAAACACGCCAATGCATTGCCGGAATGGCCAAGTTTTACAAACCAGACGAGCTTGTCGGGAAAGACGTGATTGTGGTTGTTAACTTAAAACCCGTCAAATTCATGGGGCTGGAATCGCAATGCATGATGCTGGCCGCGGAAAAAGACGGCAAAGTTGTCGTTTTAAAACCCGATAAAGATGTCGGCACGGGCGCGTTGATAAGATAGTTTCCAGTTATCGGTTGTGCGTTCCGGGTTAAATAATATTATTAATAAAAATCATTTCTTCACGTAAATCGTTCCAGTGTATCCGCATTTGGCGCACGTGTACAATGTATTTCCGGTTACCGGGCTTTCCATCGATTTCATCCCGTTGCCGCATTTCGGGCATCCGAATGTTGAACCGTATGCGCCGTCTCCGCCGCTGGAGATCAATGATAACATATTTTCGGTGCGTTTAGCCGGTTGTTCTACCTTTGGTTCGGATTGTTCAATCGGCTCGGCTTGTTCTACGATTTGCGTTTCCTGCTGTTTTGGCGCGGGCCTAGGAAACGATGAGGATATCCTATCCATATCCAGACCCGCTTTCAAATCCCCGACCGGCTGCAACGAAGCGTCGAAGAAAGTGCCGCATCCTTTGCAAAGAAGTATTACTGTTGGCGACGACTGGACCAAATGAATTTCGCTTTGGCAATTCGGGCACACGTGCGTCATGTTACCAATATGATTATTTCCTCGGTTGTTTAAATTTGTAAAGACTTGTGGAAATGTTACAGATATTAATTGTCCAAGAGTATTATTTTGCGAAGCTGCATGAAGAAAACCAGAAAAAAACTTACAGAATACTGGGATAATCTGATTTCCAGCAGATTGCCGCCGTTTGCGACTTTCAAAAAGATCGAAGGCGAGCTAAAGGAACATTTCAGCTTTGCTGCATGGGCCTTTAAGCGTTTGATAATCCCGCTGGTAATTTTTTATCTACTGATAGGCATATTCCTGGAAACAAGAATACTGGCACCTTTGCTGATATCCCTCCTAATATTTTTGTACAGCAATTTCCTTCCCGACATAGGTTACATAGTAAAAAAGACTACGCGCAAAAGCAGCGAGTGGAAATGGCATGAAAAATACTCGCTGCTGTTTTTTGCCCCCATATTCCTTTATTACGTCATTGCCGGAAGGGCCCAACCGCTTTATTCCACCGAAAGCAGGCCGTTCCACAATTTCAAATCCGCACTAGCATACGGGCTTTTCCTGCTTTTTGTCGGCCTAATTTTGTGGGAAGAGCTTTTGAAGGCCCTGATATTAACATCGTTCGGCCTTCTCGGCTTCGTAATACACCTGCTCGTGGACAAGAACTTTAAGATAAATTAAATGGGCACGCTCGGATTTGAACCGAGGACCTTTCGATTATCAGTCGAACGCTCTTACCAAGCTGAGCTACGCGCCCGTTTTAATTAGAAGCATATGCTGTTCGTATGCATATGCTTCAGTCTACACGGCTAGAAACAGATCCTCTTAGTATGTATCTGTTTCAGTTTACCACGATGTATAGATATGGTTTAGCCGACAACATGTTCCAGTTTACCGATGCTTTGCCCGCATGCTTCAGTTACTCCGCACGAAGTTTGTTTTTCACCTCAGATAAAATGGACCGGTCGGGATTCGAACCCGAAGCCTCGACGATGCGAACGTCGCGATCTACCGTTGATCTACCGGCCCCTTTAACTAGAATCATATGCAGTTAGTATGCATATGATTCAGTCGGTGACTGAAGCAGACGAATGCTAGTCTCGTCTGCTTCCAATTGCTATACTTCAGTCGGCTAACGCCTACTAACTTTCTTCCATTGTCCGATTTAAGTGTTATATAATTGTCCCAAGAATAAGCTTTTAGTGATTCGATGGTTAAACTCGTTTTCCTGGGCAGCGGAGGCGGGCGGTACGCTATGGCGACGCAGGCCCGCGCAACGGGCGGGTTCAGGATAGACATGGACGGCGTTAATATCCACGTAGATCCGGGGCCGGGCGCATTGGTCCGCGCAAAGGAGTACGGAGTCAACATCAAAAACACGGACGTTGTCATGGTTTCACACGTACATCTTGACCATTCAAACGATTGCAACGTTTTGATAGACGCAATGACCGAGGGCGCGAAAAACCCTAAAGGCATACTGATAGGCAGCATTTCGGCTGTACAAGGCTACGACAGCAACAGCCCGGCGCTAATGAAATTATACCTAAAATCCCTGGAAAATACGGTCGTAATGAAAGCCGGCGACTCCACAAACTTAAAAGATATAAAAGTCAAAGCAACGCCGACCAAACACAGCGATGCGACGTGCGTCGGTTTCCGCATTGAAGGATCTAAAACTATATCATACACGTCGGATACGGAATATTTCCCGGAATTAAAAAAATATCACAAAAACGCGGATTTGCTCATAATAAACATGTTGCGCCCCGACAATGACACGTGGCCGATGCACATGAACCTCGAAGACGCTATCAAATTGATAAAAGAAACCGAACCAAAACTATGCGTTTTGCAGCATTTCGGGATGAAAGTCATCGACCGCGGCCCGGAAAAACAGGCGCAAAAGGCGGCGAAAGAAACGGGCGCCAAGGTTATTGCCGCAGGGGACGGGATGACAATAGACCTGGATAAAAACTCCACCCCGCTCGGAAAATATATCATAAACGGCCGTTGAGAAAGCCCGACCAACCTTTTTAAAAAAGGACCGAACAAATAATCCTTAGAAAAATGCCAACTGAAAGATGATGTAAATGGAAATACAAAAAAGGTACGAACCGAAAGAATCGGAAAAAAAATGGCAGGACTACTGGAAGGAAAATAAAACTTACAGTTTTGACCCGTCGGCTGAAAAAACCTTTGTAATAGACACGCCTCCTCCGTTCACTTCCGGAGTTCCTCACATGGGGCACGTCCTCTGGTGGACATGGAACGACATAATAGCCAGGTTCAAGAGGATGCAGGGGTTTTCGGTCCTTCTGCCGCAGGGCTGGGACTGTCACGGACTTCCCACAGAATTAAAAGTCGAAAAAGATTACAAGATACGAAAAAACGAGAGGGAAAAATTTTTAACAGCGTGCAAAGAATGGACCGACGTATGCATATCCAGCATGAAAAAATACATGTCTTCAATAGGGTATTCGTCGGACTGGGATTACGAATACACCACAGACTCACCGGAATACGTCGGATTTGTACAAAAAACCCTGGTAAACCTTTTCAATAAAAATTTAATAGAACGCGCCGAGCATCCGATAATGTGGTGCACCAAATGTTCGACCACGCTTGCGAAAGCGGAAGTCGGCCACATTGAAAAGGACGGAGTCCTTTATTACATAAAACTTGACACCGAGGACGGAAAGAAAATAACCATCGCAACTACGAGGCCGGAGATGATGGCCGCGTGCGTCGCGATTTTCGTAAACCCTTTGGATGAAGACTATTCTAGTTTTGTGGGAAAAAGCGTCAAAATCCCGATTTTCGGACAGGAAATTAAAATTATCGCGAACCCCGACGTAGACATGGAATTCGGCACGGGTGCGGTTTATCTTTGCACGTACGGGGACGAGATGGACATAAAATGGCAAAAAAGATACGAGCTGCCGTCAATAAGCCTGATAGACAACCACGGAAAATTAAATGAAAACGCAAAACATTTTGCCGGAATGAAAGTCGCGGACGCGCGGATAAAAATAATAGAAGAACTGGGCATGCTCGGGCTGGTTGAGAAAGAAGACAAATTCAAACACAATGTTTTGTGCCACACCGAACGATCGGCGTGTTTAAACCCGATCGAATTCATACCGATGAAGCAATGGACAATAAAAATCAAAGAAGCTTCGAAAGATGTTTTGAGGCTGTCCAACGATATCAAATGGTTCCCGGAACACATGAAAATACGGCTTGATAACTGGGTAAGCTCGATGGATTGGGACTGGGTTTTTTCCCGCCAGCGCGTTTACGGGACGCCGATACCGTTCTGGTACTGCGACAAATGCGACAAGGTGTATCCTCCGGAAAACCTGCCCGTAGATACTTCTTTGGAAAAATACAAACTGGAAAATTGCGAATGCGGCGGTTCAATTGTCGGAGAAAAGGACGTGTGCGACGGCTGGATAGATTCCTCGATCACCCCTCTGATAATTTCAGGATACTGGAAAAATGACATGCAATTGCACGAAAAACTTTATCCAGCGGACTTGCGCCAACAAGGGCATGACATAATAAGGACATGGTCTTATTACACCATTCTCAGATGTTTCCTAGAAACCGGGGAGAAGCCCTGGAAAAACATACTCATTAACAGTTTGATATTGGGGCCTGACGGCAGGGAGATGCACAAGTCGCTGGGCAATGTGGTATTGCCCGACGAAATATTGATGAAGCACGGCGCAGACACACTTAGGGCCGGGTTGGTGATGCTAGGCCTGTATTCAAGCGACGCGGCGTTCAACTGGCAGAACATGGAATTTGCATACAAATTTTCGACAAAATTCTGGAACGTATTCCGTTTTTTCACGGCCAACGCAGAAGGGCTGGAGAAACAAACGACCATAACAAACCCGATGGACAAATGGATAATTTCCAAATTGAACAGGAAGATA
>CAYZCD010000022.1:0-13785 GCA_964476825.1 uncultured archaeon | reverse complement strand
CCATAAAGGCCATCAAATAGAATATTCGCCCCGTCTTGTCCTTACAGGAAAAGATTATTACGCTTCTAAGGCTGGAATTCCGAAAGGCGAAAGAATGTCAACCGCAGCCGAAGAGCTGGCAATACAACTTGGCTTGGAGAAAGCCGGCCAAGACCCGAGACAGGCAGGCGTTTTCGACGACCTCTTCGCAAGAAACGATGCTCGTGTTTGCATCTGGCAATGGACAGCTACAGGTCTGCGCGTCCCGAAGGGACGCGACCCAAGCAAATACGAAACAGACGCACACGGAATAAAATATTGGGTTAGGGAACTTTTGATTGAAAATTCTCCTACCGCATTAGTCCTGGTTCCCGAAGGCAACGGTCGCATTGTTGTGGAATGGGACGAGGTTTCCGGATTGCCGCGCGTTACGGAAGATATAGCTTTCCCGCACAAGCCTTACACAACGCATTTCTGGTTTAACCCAAATCCCGCAGAAGACGGCAGATCAAAGAATAAAGACGTTGCTCTCGGGCGCTGGGGCGCCTGGCCTTTCGGTGGGGACGTTGGGTGTCTGGCCGTCGCCGCGGGCTATGCGCGTTCGGTTGCGGACTCGAGTGACGGCTTTCGTCCGGTTCGGGGTTCATTGCCGGAAATTGAAAGGGAACTTTTAACATAGATCAAGGTCGAGCATAAAATCTAATATTCTTAAGTTCGAGCGCGTCATAATAAATCATGGAAAAAATAACCGCATCGGACAAAGTTTTGCTTCTTGGGAGAAGCGATTTTTTAGTCGACGTAAGCAAGGGTATTTTCCATACGAACCACGGCACGATAGATCTTTCAAAATTAGTCGGTAAGAAATTCGGGACAATTATCAAATCTTCGAAGGGCGAATCTTTTTTCGCATTGCGCCCGAACATCAATGATTTTCTGGACAAGCGCTTGGCAAGATTGCCTCAGATAGTTTCGCTGAAAGACTGCTCGCTGATCGCCGGTTTCACGGGCTTATCATCCGGTTACCGTGTAATAGAAGCTGGCACAGGCTCGGCGTTCCTGACAATTTTCATGGCAAACCTTGTAAAACCGGCCGGTAAAATTTTTACTTACGAGCTGCGCAGCGACTTTTTCAAGTCCGCCAAAAAAAATATTGACGATTCCGGCTTATCCGAATTCGTGGACGCAAAAAACAGGGACATATCCAAAGGCTTCAAAGAACGGGATGTCGATCTGGTCGTTCTTGACATGATAGGCGCAGAGAAAATTGTGTCCAAAGCCCATAAAGCAATGAAATCCGGCGGTTTTTTGGTGGTTTATAGCCCGTACATAGAGCAGGTTAAATTAGTTTCCAATGCAATCGAAATGGAATCCTTTGTAGGCGTCCGCACAATCGAGTGCTTGGTCCGCGATTATAAGATAACCCGCGATTTCTCCCGTCCTAATACAACAATGTTGGCCCATACGGGCTATGTGACATTCGCGCGCAAAGTGTGACATCCAACCAACTAAAATTAATACTACTTTCTGCCAATACTAATTATGATCGAGCGCATAACAGCCTACGGGCATAACTGCATAACCTCAAAGCACGATACAACCTTGGAACTGACAACGGACAAAAATATGACGTGGGAAGGCCATTGCATCGTCGGCGTTCGCTCGGACAAGTCGTGCCACGACCTGTCTGACGGGTTGAAAAAGGCCATAACGGCCGGTAAAAGGATAACCATAAAATTAAAATCCGGCGAAGCGTCGGACACACTCATAGCTTACGGGCACCCGCAGCTGACATTGAAAGACCGGAAAGACATTGTGATAAGGAAATCCGGCTTCGTCGACGATCGTACGCTTGCTGTACATGCCACAAAATCCTCAAACACTCTCGACCGCGAACTTGTTAGGAATTTAAAAAATCCGAGACAGAAATTAGAAGTGACTATAGAATATTAGGCGATGCGCATGCTGTGTGACAACTGTGAAACAGAGCTTAGGAAAACCTGGAATTTCTGCCCGACATGCGGCGCGGAAGTGATACGCGAAGATATTTTCATAAACCTTGGCAACATATTGAAAAAAATAACCGGCGGGATTGAATTGGAGTTTTCCGCGGAAACAAAAGAGCCATTCGGTTACGAAGCAAATTCTCAGGCCGGAGAAGAATATGATGAAATATATTCAGTCGGCGCAGGCGGGCCGAAAAGAACCATAGAACCCAAAGTGTCGATAAAGAATCTTGGCAGCAGGATATTTTTTAGGATCAGCCTGCCCCATGTAGATCCAGATAACGTGCGTTTGACAGAACTGGACGAGTCGTTTGAAATCCGTGCAGACGCGGGAGATAAGGCGTATTTCAAAATAGTCACGGTGCCGCAGGGATTTTCCCTCGCGGAACAGTATTTTGAAAAAGGAAAACTCGTTTTGGAGTTCACAGCTTAGCTTTAATTCGGACGAATGAATTAATTTTATGCGGCAATCGAAACCAACGTGGCAGAAAGAGCTCGCCATGGAGCGCGTTCATCGTCTGTTCGAATTGGCAGAAGAATCGCACAACGAAAAAACAAACATGGCAAACCGCTATGTTGAACTGGCCCGTGATATAGCCATGCATTACAAAATAGGCATGCCAAAAAATTTGCGCACAAAATTCTGCCGTGAGTGCGGCGCGTATTTGTCCCCCGGTTCGACGTCAACCGTGCGTACGAACCCAAGGAAAAAAGCCGTGATAATCAAGTGCAACAAATGCGGGAATGTGATGCGGTTCCCGTACGGAAAACGAAATTAAGCTTATTTAACTTTGTTTTCATTATTTTCCGAATGGGCGAAATAACTTACCTGGATTTGGATAAAGTCGAACTGTACGGGTGGGAAACTTTCAAGGATGTCATGTTTATTGACTCAATGGTTCGTGGGATTGAGGCAGGCGACGATTTTCCCCCGGTTCATGTGAACAAATTTAGCGATACAGAATACAGGTTGGCGGTGAGCCGCGACGGCGGCCACAGAAGGGCGGTAGCGCATTATGTCGCGGGCAGGCCATTGAAAGTGATAATCGAAGAGACGCCTCCCGGTCTTGGAATTAGCCACCCATATCCCATAATAGAGATTGTTTTAACTGACGATTTTGGCGAATACGAACTCACTAAAAAGATAGATCCGCACTACCGATAAACCATATATATTATTAACCATACTATTATGGAGAGCCAAAACTGGCATGGGTGAAAAATTTGGACGCAAGAAACAAGGATCCGCAGAAATTGGTCAACGCTACAGCCGAGAAGCTGGGTTCAATGGACGAATTGAAAGCGCCGGAATGGAGCAAATTCGCAAAAACCGGTGCATCAAGGAGAAGAAGCCCGGATTCACAGGACTGGTGGTCTGTTCGGGCTGCATCGATACTAAGAAGGATCTACATCGACGGGCCCGTCGGCACATCCAGGTTAAGGGTAGTTTATGGCTCAAGGAAACACCGCGGGACGAAAAGGGAACATTTTTACAAAGCTTCCGGCGCCGTGATAAGGACGATATTGCAACAACTTGAAGCTGCGGGCATGATTAAGAAAATCGACAAGCCGAAAAAAGGCCGTGTTATAACCCCGAAAGGACAGAAGTTTCTTGACAACCTCGCAAAAGCGGTTTAATATGATTATAAATCCTCCGGGTTGAATCGTTAATAGGTAACAGCATGTCAGACGATGAGGATGCGGCCAAGAAAAACATCCTTTCAAGGATGCTTTCGAAAGAAGCTCACGAAAGGTTATCACGGGTCCGTTCGGTTAAACCGGAATTTGCGGCCCAGTTGGAAACGTACATGGTTTCGTTGTTCCAGTCGGGCCAGATAAAAACCGAAATTACCGATGAACAGTTAAAACAAATATTGGACAAGGTATCGCAGAAAAAACAATTCAATATCAGAAGGGCATAATATGTCGAACGTTAACAGGATCAGCAAGAAGAGGCGCTTAGCCCGCATAGGCCGCATATCCGACGCGCCACGCTGGGCGGACATACGCAAATTTGGTTTGAAGAGGGCGCGTTCAAGGCGTATACGCGTTGATAAGATCAAGAAATGGAGAAGAAGCAGGTTGAAACTATGACGGAAGAAAAAATTTACAATATACCTCTCAGGAAATTTTTCACGGAATCCGGCCGACGGGCAAAGGCTCCTCACGCAATCAAAGGGCTGCGGGAATTATTGTCAAAAAAGACGCGTTCCGATGACGTTGTTTTGAGCACCGGAATCAATGAATTGATCTGGGCGCGCGGAGTTTCGCACCCTCCGGCGAAGATACGCGTTAAGGTGAGGAAGGAAGGGGAAAAAGTTTTTGCGGAACTCATATCGGCAACTCCTGTCGAAATAAAAAAGGAAAACACGGAAGTTAAAAAAGAAGGCGTTGCGCAAGCAGCCGATAAAAAAGAACAGAACGGTAAGGCGTAGGGCCGTGCAAGACGGTCACACGCTCCGCATGAAAATTCTGGGCGATTCAAACATAGGTCTTTTTTGTTTAGCCACTGAAAAATTTTGTTTAGTCCCGAAAACAGCCACGGAAAAACAGGTTTCTGAAATCGGGAAAACGCTTGGCGTTCCGGTACACACCGCATCAATCGGCTATACGAATTTTATCGGCGCATTCGCGGTTGCTAATAAAAACGGGATCATTGTACCGAACACAGTCGAGGATGATGAAAAAAAACATTTGGAAAAATTGTTGGGGATAAATGTTTGCGTGCTCGATTCCAGGTTCAACACCGTGGGAAATCTGGTAGCAGCAAACGATAAAGGCGCGGTAATATCTTCATTGTTCACCGAAAAGCAGAAAAAAATTATTTCCGACGCCCTCGGAGTGGAGGCGTACAAAGTAACTGTCAATGAAACGCCTTTAACGGGATCGGGATGTTTAACTAACAACAATGGAGCCCTGCTGCACCGCGACATAAACGACAAAGAAAAAGAGACTATAGAAGGCGTTTTGAAAGTGCGTGCGATGACAGGCAGCCTCGGATTCGGGTCGCCGTGGGTCGGCGCAATGGCCGTGTGCAACAGCCGCGGAATAATTGCGTCGCAGTTGACAACAATCCACGAGATCGTTCGCGCGGACGATGCGCTGGGATTTGTTTAGGTGGTTTGATGCTGAGTTTGGTAATACCGACATACAACGAAGGGAACAATATTGCCCGCCTTTTGGCGGAATTAAGCAAATCTTTTAAGGAAAATAAAATCCCGGCCGAGATAATTATCGTCGACGACAACTCGCCGGACGGCACCGGCAAATTGTGCGAACGGTTATCAAAAAAACAGAAAAACGTAATTGTTATCCAAAGGCCGGGCAAGCTCGGTTTATCGTCGGCCGTAATAGACGGTTTTCACAGGGCTAAAGGCGATGTTATCGGTGTGATGGACGCGGATTTCAGCCATCCCGTCGAAATTATCGCAAAGATGTTTGCTGAAATTAACAACGGCGCGGACCTTGTGATAGGTAGCCGCTACATAAGCGGGGGAGACATAAAAGGCTGGCCTCTGGCGAGAAAAATAACTTCCTGGGGCGCCACCACATTGGCGTCGCCATTCACCAGGTTAAAAGATCCGGTTTCGGGCTTGTTCATGTTCCGCAGTTCAGTTATCGATAATGTCGAATTAAGCCCGATAGGCTACAAAATAGGGCTCGAAGTAATAGTCAAGGGAAAATACAGGAAAGCGGTCGAAATCCCGTACGTTTTTGTAAACAGGAAAATCGGGAAGACCAAGTTAAACGTAAAAGAATACGTCAATTATCTCAAACAGTTGGCAGGTTTGATAATTTTCAGGGCGTCAGGTAAGATTAAAATACGCTCTGGCACCTAATATATTATATCTGGTTGCGTATGTTTGACATATTGTTCGGCGTTTTTTATTTCGTCCTTCTTTACATGAGCATTTTCCTTTTGATAACAATATTCAACGACGGGGAAAGCAGCGGCCGTTCACGCATCCCGAAAGAATGGCCTTTCGTTTCTGTCATCATACCGGCATTCAATGAATCCGCGACCATAGGCCGCGTGGTTAAATCCGCGCTTGATATGGACTATCCTGAAAACAAGCTGGAAATAATTGTCGTCGACGACGGCTCCGCGGACGGCACGTCTTCTATAGTAAAAAATATGCATAACAGGAAAATAAAAATTGTCAGGCAGGAGAGAAAAGGCAAAGGCGCGGCCCTTAACTTGGGCCTCGATAACGCGAAAGGCAGCATCATAGCATGCCTCGACGCAGATTCCTATGTGTCTCGTTATTCATTGAAGGAAATGGTAGTCAACTTTTCATCGGATAATATAGCGGCCGTCACGCCGATAATGCAAGTGCACAATCCCAGGACGTTGCTGGAGAAGGTGCAAAATATCGAATATCTGCTTGCGGTATACCTGAAAAAACCCCTTAGCCACATGAATTCCATAAACGTCACGCCGGGTCCTTTCAGCCTTTACCGCGCCGACATACTCAGGAAGATAGGAAAATTCGACGAACATTCCATAGTGGAGGACCAGGAAATAGCATACCGGATACAGGAAAATAATTACAGGATCGTGCAGAGCGACCGCGGCGACGTTTACACGACCGCGCCGAAAAATTTGCGCGATTTGTACAGGCAGAGAAAAAGATGGTACAAAGGATCTTGGCTCACGTTCAACAAATACCGCGGTATAATGTTGGACAGAAAATACGGCGATTTCGGTTTCTTCCTGATGCCGAACACGCTGTTCGGTTTGTTGTCATGTTTTTTCATGCTGGTGTTTTTCGCCGCTTATGTATTGAGCCCGATCTTTGAAATTTTGCGGCATATTTACATGGCAGGATTTTACATAAAATTGGGCGGTTATATAAACCTCGGCGACATGGTATCCAATTTTATTTTCTCCACCGACTTTTACAAGATTTTCATATTGTGGACGTTCGCATCGATAACGACATTCACAGTTATACGCTCCCACAAAACCCTTGGGCAGAAGATAGGCTTTTCAGAGACCGCTTCAATAGCAACATTTTTATTCATTTATTACATGTTCATAAGTTTCGTCAACGTCGTATCTACAGCGGACCTTATAAAGAAAGACATCCACGGGTGGTAATTTGGCGCGAAAATTGACGAAGAACAGGTATCTGGCAGCTTTCCTGATAACATCAGTAGTTTTTGTGCTCGGTTTTATATTGGGTTCAGCCACTAGCGAGCGCAAGATAATAGAGCTGGAACAGCTGAACAGGCAGCAGGATGCGGATTTTAGCAGCCTGCAGTTCCAATTTTCATACCTCGAAAACGTGCCACCGGAGCAGAGCTGTGTTGTTTTATCAAGAACTCTTGAAAGCAATTTGAAAACCCTCGGGCCTTCCCTAAAAAAGATTGAAGGCTATGAGGCCAGCGGGGACACGAAGAATATTGATTACATACTTCTAAAAAGAAAATACACAATAGCGAACCTTCGTTATTGGCTGCTCGCCGAAAAAAGCAAGCAATTGTGCGGCACGGATGAGGTGAGCATCCTGTATTTCTACGGCAAGGAATGTTCGCAGTGCGGCGACGAAAGTTACATATTGGAACAATTGAAACAGCGTTTGGGCGACAATCTTTTGATATTTTCGATAGACGCATCCATTGACGAACCTGTCACGGATATATTGCGGGCGCAGTACAAAATTTACGGGTTCCCTTCGCTCGTAATTGACGGGAAAACATACCCGAATTACATGTCAATGCCGGAAGTTCTCACGGAAATATGCCCGAAATACACGGGCAATTATGATTTCTGCAAGGGGTACAAATGAGCAAAAGAAAATACCTCGCGTTATTCGTGCTTGTCTTGGTCCTCGGCGCCGCGCTCCGTTATTTGTATTTTTCTAAACAGTGGTCGGTCTGGTGGGACGAGACCGTATACATGTCCATGTCCGAGGCGTACGGGGGTAATAATTATTATTTCGAGCCTTTCCGCCCGCCGTTGTTGCCGTTTTCACTGTTTCTCTGGAATTCGATATTCGATTATTCTTTGGGATCCTCGCGAATTTTCATATTGTTAGTCAGCATTTTATCATTGCCGATGGCGTACATACTTACGAAACGCGTCATGGATGAGGACGCGGCCTTGTTAACGACATCATTCATCGCGTTGGACATTTATTCCGTGCTGTATTCGGCCCGCGTCCTGAGCGAATCTCAGTCCGTATTATTTAACATTATGTCGCTGGCCGCGTTTTACATAGGATACAAAAAAAACTCTAAAAGCTGGTTGACCGTGAGCGGGGCGTCGATGGCCTTGGCCATGATGTCAAAACATTTGATGTCTTATCTACCATTGGCGATATTTATTTTTTTCTTGGCGAAGCGCCGTGCAAACACGTTCAAGGACAGCCGATTTTACATAATTTTGATATCCAGCCTCGTAGTAATGTCACCGTGGCTGATAGACAATTACATCGAATACGGGAACCCTTTCTGGCCCCAGTTGGCCAACATAGGCTTGTCGCCGCCCGAAGATTTGTTATACTACGCGAAATTGTTGCCCCAGTTTTTAGGCTTTTCTGGCTTGTTGATACCTTTCGCATTCATAGGCCTGAACAAATCCAAATACAGCGAATTCTTGAAATTAAACATACTCGCGATAATCGTTGGTTTAATCGTGCTTCACGCTGTCGCACACAAAGAGGACCGTTTCCTGATGATCTTTACATATTCGATAACAATCCTCGAAGCCGTCGGCCTGATGAACCTCGCGAACATGGTAGATAGTCACAGGAGGAAAGGAATTATCAAAAAAATATTCCATAAAAGTGATTACGGCAGGATCATTACGGCGGTAATGGCGATTTTATTCGCAGTAAGCTTCGCATTTTTCGTTTCGTTGCCGCGCCAATACGAGGATCTGTTCTACAAATGCACGGACGAGATTAACAAACTGCCCGCCGAAAAAATGTCCACCACAATGTCGCCGTACTTTTCATATTTCACAAAGCGTTTCTTCGAACAGCTGCCGTGGGACGCCAACAGCTTTTCATGCAAAAATCTGATTGACAGCGGCGTTAACTATACAATTTATTATTCCGCCGGCTGGTACGAACCGCTTGAAAGCGCGTTTATTAACCAGACCGCATCGTGCACGAAATTAATCGCCAGTGTTACGCAGAACCAGAAGTGTTTGATATACCAGGTAAATAGGTAAAATTATAAAATAGCTTTATATCGCCCGGCACATTTTCTATTATGGCAAAGCGCAAAAAACTGGTTGGAGAACAAGTTTCCATAATAAATGCAATAATTCTCGTCGGCTTGTTCGCGTTATTGGCCGTCTATATCACGGATTCAAATTTACGCGCTAAAATTGGAGACGTGATAGGAAACGATATTACGTCGACATCTACAACAACTTCATCAGTAACAACGACTACCACAACATCGGTTACTACAACCACGCTTCCCGCAGCCAATGAAACTGCGAAATATTACGAGCTGAAGCTTTACGCTTTATCCATCATCAACGACGAGCGCGCCAAACGCAACCTCAGCTTAGTCGCATTATCAGACAACAACGCCGCGCAGGAACATGCCGAAGACATGGTAAAATATTATTACTTGTCTCATTGGGACAGCTCTGGCCGCAAACCGTACATGCAATACACAGATAACAACGGATCGTATTCGATGTCGCAAAACGCCGCATGGTCCGGATTTTTCGAGCGCACATCTTTCGCAAAAAAAGTTGACCCAAGGAAAAGCACAGAGTCTTTAACCAACGCAATGATCTACGACGACGCAGATTCGGATTGGGGCCACCGAGACAACATACTAAATCCAACGCGCACGCATGTAAGTTTAGGCGTCGCATACGACGACATAAACTTCGCATTTGTGCAAAATTTCGAAGACATATACATAAATTGGAAAAATCCGATAATTAACGAGAGAGGCGTAATTTCAATGGGCGGTTCAATCACGAAACCGGATTTAAAACTTCAGCAAGTCGCAATATTTTACGATCCTTTGCCCGAGGCGTTGAACCACAGCGCGTTGTTAAACACGCCCCATTCATACGATGCCGGGGACTATGTCGCGTCCGTATTGCCGCCCGGTTACATCGTGCTAAAAGGAAAAAGGATCGCAGCAAACGAATGGAGCATATCAGGCCAAAATTTCAAAATAAGCTTCGACACGAAAAAGATGGTGACAAACGGAACGGGCGTGTACACGTTGCATCTTCAGGCGGGCGGCAATAACAATACTATTTACGATTTGACGGATTATTCGATTATCATTGATAATGTCTAGAAAAATTTCAATATGCGGTTTTATATAACTAGCATCCGTTTTTAATTCATGGTCTTAACAAGGACAGCGGTTGAATATGTTTCTACGAAAGACAAACGCGAAAGGGAATACACGCCGTCGACAACAGAAGTTCTGATGGAAGATTTGATGCGTTCTTTTGGAACGGAAATGGGACAAGCCTATGCGAATTACTTAAACGGCAATCGTCTGGTGCGTTTATCGCAGCCTGTCGCAGTTACGCACAAAGCGACAGGAAAGAAACGCGTTTTGCAGGCGCAGTACACTAAATTTTCCCGTCTAGGTTACGACCACGCTGTCGGGATTTACAACGAGGCTGCGAATCCTGATCCGATTATCAAAGGCGTTGGTGAGTTGCAACAGGCTGTCGAAAAAAGGATGCGCCGCGGGAAAGAAAGATTTGACCCGTTCGCGGAATTAACGCAATCTCAATATGTTCCCGATTTGCATGTTCACAGGTTTGGAAAGGCGCTGTATTTCGCCGCGTTTGATGTCGAAGGCGACGTAGATCCGGAAATGGTGGAACCTTTTACCATACATGAATACGGGTCTTTTGCGGGAAAGTTACCGGCGATCCATATGGAATTTCGCACAGAGCCGTGGTTCGTCCGTCATAACATATCAAGGGAAGACTTGTTGGGGATCGAAGATTCGTTGGTCATCAGTTTCCCGCAAATGGGACAGGAGCATGAAAGAAACATGAGCAATGCGCTCGCGCTTCATCCGCTGGATAAACTTGATCGCAATTCGTTGGGAACAATTGGAACTCCATTCGCGCACCAGACAGCAGGCCGTGATTTCGACGCTATGTATGTATTATCGCCGACAATCCCGCGAGAACTGGCGATGGCGTTGATAGGAAGATATTTGCAGAACGCGCTGGTTGGATAGGAAAAATAATCTTACTTGCGATAGACGTTGTCGTGGTGGTCGAAGTCCTCTAAAACAACTGTTTTATTTTGCTCGTCTATGGAATAAACCAGCACGAAATTCCTGTCGATATGGACACGCCTTAAGTTGGACATGGGAAACCTCAAAGGCTTGAACAAATAAGGGCTGTTGCGAATTTCCAATACCTTTTTATTTATAATCTGAAGAAGCCGTTTTTCGCGCTTTTCCATTTTATGGAACTTCTTCTTTAGCGTCTCTTTTACACTGAGTTGGTACATTCACTTCAGCCCGAATTCCTTCTCGAAATCTTTTATCGGGATAGCTTTCTCCTTTTTTATTTTCTCCAGTTTTTTGATATATTCCGGCTTTACATCCTCATCCATGGAAAATTCCTCGAATTTTTCGACGACCTTGTCTATGGCCTGAGATTTGTCCTTCAGCCCGTACTCCGCTTTTACTATGTTTAAAACTCGATTGGTATTTTTCATTATGTCAATTATAGCTTTTACCATGTTAATATCACATTAATATGATATTAATTCTTGTTTATAAGCTTGTTCATAGTCAGCGCGAACTGGCGATGGCGTTGATCGGGAAATGTTTGAAGGGTGCGGTGGGTGGGGTAGTATCTCAAGGACTGTAAATTGAATGTTTTTTGATAGTGCATCTTTGCACCCAGAGTCTGAGGTTACACTTAAAGTGTCATACGGTTTAATAACACTATAAGAAAGCTTTTAAATCTAGAAATAGTTTTTTTATTCAGTATGAATTATCAAGAGTTTTTAAAGGAAGTCAAGAATCCAGAAATGGAAATTTGTGAACTTAAGGCTAGTTTTACCGAGTGGGAGCAAATAGCAAGAACTATCGCCGCCTTTTCCACAAAACGAGGCGGCAAAATATTTGTGGGCGTTGACAGGAGGGGTTCTCCTTGTGGAACAACATGCAACAATGAAATCGGAGGTCGACTGCAAGGTTTAGCGAATAATGAAATAAAACCACCAGCACAAATTTCATTGGAAGTAATCAATCACGATTCTACAAAAGGGCTGGTAATTGCTTGTATTCATGTAGCAAAGGGTAATGGTGTATATTCTTTCAAGAATGTACATTACGAGAGAAGAGGCGACACAAATCATCCTTTAACGGCAGATGAAATTCTTGAGATACAAAAAAGCATAAAGAAATTATATTTTGATGAAATGCCTGCGTTTTCTGAAGAAAGACCCGCTCTAGTTTCAGATATTGATGAAAAGAAGATAAACTCCTATTTAACCCAAATTAAAAACATTGTGGAACCGATTGAGTTGAGAAGATTTTTATCGAATAATTCATACATGGTAAATGGCGGTCAGCAGGTAAAAAATGCTGCTGTCATGATATTCGGGAAGGAACCACAAAAATTTGTTCCACAATTAAAACTGAGTATGTCAATTTTTACTGGAAGACAAATTACTGACCAATTTATTAAGAAAGAATTTACTGGAGATATATTTGAGGTCTATCAACGGGCTTTACTTGAAATACAACGAAACATGAAAATTTATTCATTCATAGAAGGTGCTCAGCGTTTTGATGTTCCCGAATATCCATTAGAAGTGATACGCGAATGTTTGATTAATTCTATCGTGCATAGAGATTATTTTGACAAAAATATTGGGACCATAGGCAAGGATAATAAAATTCATATTGACCGATAGAATCGAATTCGTGAACCCCGCAAATTTTCCATTTGAGGATTACACTTTTGATGAGATAAAAAAAACGAAATTGTCTAAGAGGAGAAATCCTATGCTTGCGGATTTTCTTGAAACATTAGTTCTCATGGAAAAACAAGGTCGAGGACTTTCGAAGATAGAAGATGGTATGAAGGTGCATGGATTACCACCACCCGTTTTTGAAGCTAGTTCTAAAACACTTATGGTTATTTTAAAAAATTCTGAGAATAAGGATTTGATAAAGAATTCTCCTTATAAAAGAATTGTTGATTTTGGACACCTTAATAAAAGGCAGACAGTCCTAATCGAACACCTTATAAAATCGAAAGTCAGAAGTATCTCACGTGCAGACTATATTGAACTGTTGAAGGCATTTGATGAGAAAACTAATAGTTTGACGGCATCTAGAGATCTGAATGAGCTTGTAGAGAGAAATATACTTATCAAAGAAGGAGCCACGAGAGGAACTAGATATTCTTTGAACGGGTAGTTAAAATGATACTATCATGATACTATCATGATACTATCATGATACTATCATGATACTATCTTTTGAAATGTTTCCTTTGTTCTACCCAAATAAAGGCTCTTGTAGTAAGGTGCGAAGTCGGCTAGAGTGTTTTGTAAATATCTTCAGAAGCTTAGGATCAAAGTACACGTTGGTGTATATTGATCGAAATTCAATATTCTAAAAACTAAATCATAAAAAAATAGAAATCAGGATTGGGCTTTGAACCCAATCCCGTTTAATTTTGTAATGTCCTGTCTTTATTGGCTGCCAGATGTGGCAGTGCTGTATACAAGCTTGTTTCCAGTTACCCCGCCAGCGATTAATTTCGCTGCAGCGTTTCTGGTGTCCTTCGCATCGGTTCCGGCTACAATTAATGCAACCTTGC
>CAYZCD010000021.1:0-13844 GCA_964476825.1 uncultured archaeon | reverse complement strand
CCTGGTAAATTAATTCCGGCAGCGAGTGGCGCTCTTCTGAATATTCGATATTCTCGTATATTTTTTTCCTGTCCGACGGGTCTTGCCCGCTTATCAGTACATATGCCGGCGAAGGGTTGCCGCTGTTTATCATCGTCGATGGTTCATAACTCGAAACCCAGTAAAGTGTCCCGTTAATCGGATAAATTCCGTCCCAGCCGTTTGATAATTTCCATCCGGTTTCAGTTATCAACGTTTTGGGTATTTGCAGCGCATATTCCTGCGATACAAGCCTCATTCCTTTTATGTCTTCCCACGATATTTCCGCGATTGTTGAAGAAGGCTCGTTTTTTAATTCGACGACAGGCGTGTCGCCCATCTTGTACCAGTTAACCGCCATAGGAGGCGAAAAAACGGCGGAAAACAAATAAAGCGATCCCAGAAGTATGAACGGGAGTATGAGCCAAAAAATATTGTTGGTTTTGGTTTTATGGGCCTGCTCAAAAACGAATATGCGCTCTATTTCTGCCCGGGTGAGTGTGGAAAGCCCGAAAGAAAAAATGCGTACGAATGCAGCCAATATAACAGACCCGATGGGCGACATTGAAATTAAAAATATGCCGAAGACCCACGATAACAGTAAATTTTTGGCCATGCCCCCTTTTAACGTGCCGAACGCTGCCAACGACCCGACCAGGAGGGCCCATATTGTGTAGAATCCGGCGAACCCGAGCGAAACGAAAATATTTGCCCATTCCATAACATTTTAATCGGGCGCAATGCTTAAATTTTACCCTTGTAACGGTCGCGTATTACGGTTTTCGCAGCGGATAGTGTGTCCGGTTCCCGTCCTTTAAGGAGGCGCCCGCGCCTCTTCGCGATTGAAATCAAAATTTCCTGGGGGTCTTTTGATTCCAATTTTATATTGTAAAATTTCTCTATCGTTGAAGGATTTTTATCCATTATGCTTTCCAGTATTATGTGCGCAACGTGCTCAGGATTTTTGATCTGGTCCGCTTCTATCGCGCCTTTCATCGCAATCGCTATTTCATCTTTTTCGTAGCTCGGAACTATCCCGGGCGAATCCAGGAGCAGTATGTCTTCGTCTACGCGGACCCATTGCACGCCTTTTGTGTGGCCGGGTATCGGAGCGACGGACGCAGAGCGCCGGCCTTTCAACAAATTGATTATTGTTGATTTGCCGACGTTCGGATAACCGACTATCGCTACGCGCGCCGGCTTCTTGTCAAGGTTTGATTTTATAAAATCCAGAAGTTTAACCGCGCTTCGCCGGTCTTTCGACGATATTACGCACGCGTAAGGGAACCTGTTACCCACATCGGCAAGGTCCGCTTTGTTTATCACAACAAGCAATTTTTTGTCCATCCGTGTTGTTAACATTTCCAATTCGTTGTTGCTCGTGCCTGCGGGGTCGCGCGCGTCCAGTATCTCAACGACTATATCAGAGCTTTCTATTATGCGTTTTATCCTGTAGCGGAACCCGGAAGTTTTTGCGAGAAATTTTCTCTTGCTCATAATATCCATTAATGACAGCGGATTAAATAATGATCATTTAATTTTTGATGTTTAACCGCAGGCCCGCGTCATTTATTTTCCGGTTTTCTTCGATAAAAGATCTGAACGCACCGTCGGTTTTGCTTAAAGTGAATATTTTTCCGCCTTCCATGTAATCCGGGTCCACATGCCGGAATTTTTTCTTCATCACGTATTGGGGGTTTTCGTCGTTTTCAATTATCGTTAGCTTCTTGTTAGCCAGCATTTTAAGGTATTTTGATATTTCTCCGTTGCCGGAGTTTTTTAATTTGTCAGTCACATATTCGTCGTCTTTCAGCAAATCTTCCGCGGTTATAATTTTATTTTCAATTGCGATCCTAAGGGCCGAAGAGAGTAGCGTGTATCTTATGGTAGCTTGCGCCCCTCCCCAGTGAACCATCTGGCATTTGATAAAAGTCTCCGCGAATTTTTTCGCAGTTGTTTTAGAATCGAAAATTATCCTGCTGCCCTTGTTTGCCAGAGATTCTACGCATTCGCTGACAATTTCAGGCGCTGCCCAGTCCTGGAACTCGCGCAATGCGTAGTCAATCCTGTCCGCGCACAGTTTTGGCGTTTGTTGTTCAACGAGCGGGAAATTTCGGTAATCCGATATTTTTTTGGCGTCCATGCCGTGTTTTTTCAGTATAGCGGGCAACTCGGACCCAAGAAATATTTTCTCGTGGACTTTGTCCTGGTGGTCTTCTTTTTCGCCGCTGCCCAGAAGCCAATCGACTACATGGGAAAAGGCCGTGTGCGAAACGTCGTGTAATAGCCCGGCAGCCTGCTCTTCGACGCTCGCGCCGAGTTTCCTGACCAGAAGCATAACGCCTATCGAATGTTCGTAACGGCTGTAATTCTTGTAGACGTAATATTCATCCGGAACTCCGTACTGGGCTATTTTTTTTAACCGCTGTACAGGCTTGGAATTTATGAGTTCGATCAGAACCTCTTCATCTATGGAAAAGTGGCCGTAAAGCCTGTCATTTGCTATCATGGTGATAAAAGTTCTGGAAAAATACATTTATATTGGAGGAAAGCTATTTTTTATTATGGTAATCAAGACAATTGCCGTATTGGTTATTCTGCTGGCATTGGCCACTCGGATACCGGCCGTTTTCTGGCCCAAAAAAGCCAAAAATTGGTTGAAGGAATTGACAAAAACCAACAGGGACTTGAATTATATCCTGAGTTTCATACTTTTGGCCACGGGGCTGATAATATCGTCTTTGGCTGTCAGGCTGGTTAATTTGGAGACATTTATAGTTTCCGCATTCGGTTTCGCGTTACTCGTCGGGAGCTTCGTGGTTTACAACGACATGCACAAAGACATGATAAAAATTGTGCTGAAAAAGCAGGATAAATGGGTCCAGAAAGTCTCTTTGTTGAAAGTGGCAATCGCATTGGTCTTGCTTTGGATTTTAATGTACTGATTTCAGCCAATTAAGTTTTTTTGGGCTATTCTATTAACAGCAGCAGGTACATTACGGCCATGCCGGAAATGAAAGATAAGAGTTGCATTGCGGATTTGTCGCTCTTCTCCTTGTGGAGTTCCGGTATAAGGTCAGAGCCGGCGATGTATACAAAGCTTCCTATGGTGAACGGCATCATTATCGACACAAAGCCTTCGATATAACCACTGATAACCATCGAAACCAAAAATCCTGCCACAGCTGTTAATGCCGAAAACAGGTTCAGCATTACCGCCTTTTTTCTGTGGACGCCGCCCTTCAGAAGAACGCCGAAATCGCCTATTTCCTGCGGTATTTCATGGAAGATAACAGCCATGGTCGTTGATATGCCCAGCGGTATGTTTGCCAGATAGCTGCTACCTATAACCAAGCCGTCAATGAAATTGTGCACACCGTCGCCGATAAGGTTCATAAAAACAAAAGGCTTTACGTGCGGGTTTGCTGTGTGGATATTATGCGAGTGGTGCCAGTTGATGATTTTTTCCACGACAAACATCGTAACTATGCCGCCGAGTATGTATAGCGGCGTGAGGCCGGTGAATCCCAGTTCTATGGTTTCTGGCAACAGATGAATGAACGAATCGCCGAAAAGCGCACCCGCGGAAAAACTTACAAGGTATATCAGATTTTTGGACTTGGCTGGTACCGCAAGAATTCCCACAAGGGATATGGCACTGACAATTAAAACACTCGCAAGGCCGTACGCGAAAACACCGAGCATGCGGTTTGATTTGTTTTTGCTTTTATTTAAGGTATTTTTCTAATAAAATATTGTGGTCTCTGTAAAATCGTTGGACGGCGGGTCTGTTTTTGCCTGTGACGAATGCAGTTTCAAGTACGCCCTTAAAAAAACTGCGGAAGAATGTGAAAAATTTTGTAAAACACACCATGCATGTAACCCAAAAATAACGGGTTTGGCCGTGGAGAAATGATGCTAACGCTTTTCTTTCAGTCCGCCGTATGGATTAATGCATGAAAAACGCCGAAATAGCGAAAATGCTTTATGAAATAGCCGACATACTGGAAATGCAGGGCGTCGAATTTAAGCCGCGCGCCTACAGGCGTGCAGCCCAGTCTATAGAAACACTCCAACGCGACATCGGCGAAATTTGGCGCGCTGGCAAATTAAGAACTATACCGGGCGTGGGCGAGGCTATAGAGGAAAAAATTTCTGAATACTTGAGCACAGGACGGTTAACGTATTACGAAAAACTGAAGAAATCCCTGCCCGTTGATCTGGAATCTTTAATGGCCGTACCCAGCCTGGGTCCAAAACGCATAGGCATTATTTACATGAAGCTGGGCGTGAAAACCCTGGAAGATTTGGAAAGGGCCGCAAATTTGCATAAAATTGCCGGCTTGGAAGGGTTCGGGGAGAAAAGCGAGAAAAAGATATCGGAAGGCATGGCTTTTGCAAAAACGTCAAAAGGACGCATGCTTTTGGGCAAAGCCTACCCAATCGCCGGCGAAATTGTCGCGCGTTTGCGCGGTCTTAATTTTGTTGATAATGTTGTTTTCGCGGGTTCTCTTCGCAGGATGAAGGAAACGATAGGCGATATAGACATTCTAATCGCCTCAAAAAACCAGAATGGCGTAATAGATTTTTTTACAAAAATGGAAGATGTCGGCGAAGTTCTGGCTAGGGGCCCGACAAAAGCCTCGATCCGTTTGAAGGGCGGTGTGCAGGTGGATATGCGCGTTCTTGGGAAAGAAATTTTCGGCGCCGCATTGCAGTATTTCACAGGTTCAAAGGAACATAACGTGGTAATGAGGAAAATCGCAATTTCTAGGGGTTTAAAGTTAAGCGAATACGGCCTTTTCAAGGATGAAAAACTGGTGGCGGGTGGAACAGAAAAAGAAGTATACAATAAACTCGGGCTTGATTACATCGAACCTGAACTGCGCGAAAATTCCGGGGAAATAGAAGCTGCGAAAAACCACAAGCTGCCAGACTTAGTTAACTACGATTCTATCAAAGGCGATTTGCAAATGCACACAGAATGGAGCGACGGTTCGAACAGTGCGGAAGAGATGGCAGCTTTTGCAAAACAGTTAAGTTACGATTATATCTGTATAACCGATCACGGCGGTAACCTGAAAATCGCGGGCGCGCTGGGCGAACAGGAATTCAGGAAACAATGGAAGGAGATCGACAAAATAAACGCCGCAGGCGGATTGAACGTATTGAGGGGCGTCGAGGCTAATATCGGGCCCGACGGCGGCATAGATATGCCCAACAGGCTTCTGAGAGAATTTGACATCGTAGTCGCGTCTATACATTCCTCTTTCGGCCTGTCAAAGGAACAAAACACAAAGCGGTTGGTTAACGCAATCGAAAATGAGAACGTGGATATAATTGGCCATCCGACCGCGCGCAATATGGAGGAAAGGAAAGGCGTCGAGTTCGATCTTGAAAAAGTTTTTTCCGCAGCTGAACGCACGAAAACTTTGTTGGAAATAAACTCCCAGCCAACTAGGCTGGATTTAAACGATGCCAACGCGCGCGCCGCAATCGAACACGGATGCAAATTAATTATAAACACCGACGCGCATAGCGTTGACCAGCTGGAAAACATGAAATTCGGCATCGGCATCGCCCGTCGCGCATGGGCGGAAAAAAAGGATATAGTTAACTCATTGAATCTGAAGGATTTTTTGAAGTGCTTGAAGAAATAAACTTTTCATTTATCCGGCTTTCTGCAATGCCTGCTCTATAACCTGCTTGAAAACATCATAGCTTCTTGGCAATCCGGGAATAACTGCGTAACCCTTGTTGTCATTCCCGACAAATATCGTCGGCGTGCCCTGCACTCCGAGTTGTTGGCCTAATTGTGTTAATTGTTGTACGCGCGATTCGTATTTTTTATTGTCCAGGCAATCATTGAATTTCTGCGTATCTATGCCAGATATGTTTGCAGCTAAAACTTTAACCTTGTCGGGCGTAGCCCACCCTGTTCTTTCCTGGCCTTGGTGCGAATAAATGTAATCGTGGTATTCGTAATATTTTCCCTGGTCGTTTGCGCACCACGCCCCCTGCCCAAGCGTGAATGAGTCTGCGCTAAGGAATTGGAAGTCCATGAAATAAAATTTAGTTTTTCCGTTGTTGACATAGTCTGTTAGTGTCTGCGGCTCCAGCGATGCGAAAAATTGTTCGCAATACGGGCATTGGTAATCCCCGAACTCCACGATGTTTATTTTAGCGGATTCTGAACCGCGGAAAGGTACAAATGAAGGTATGTCTATTTTTATTGTCTGCGGTATTGTTGTGGTTGTTGTGCCGCCGGTTTTCGGCGCAAAAAACTGGCTGCCCAGGTAAATCCCGATTATCAGGGTGAACAAAACTATTGATAATGTACGTAGCGTGGACTTCTTGATAACGAGAGAATCATTTTTCGCCATCGTATTCAGTTAGTTATTATCATATTCAGTGATATTTAAGCATTTTATCAAATTGCTTTTAAATCATGGGATTGAATAGGTATCTGTGAGAGCCAAAAAACGCGTTCTGGATCACATGAAAAAAGAACGCAGCACGCAAACCGGTTCGCTGCTAAGGCAGATAATTCTCGGCGGCCAGGACGGGCTCGTGAACGTTTTAGGTTTGATATTGGGAGTTGCAGCCGCGACTAACGACTCTAGAATAATTATCATAGCAGGCCTCGCCGCAACAATAGCAGAATCCATATCGATGGCGGCCGTCGCTTACACATCGTCCAAGGCCGAGAAAGAATACTATCAAAAGGAGTTGGGCAGGGAAAAATGGGAAATAGAAAATATACCCGAGATGGAAAAGGAAGAAATAAAAATAATTTATTACAAGAAAGGATTTCGTGGAAAACAGCTGGCGGACATCGTCAGAAAAATAACATCCGACAGGAAGCTGTGGCTGGACGTCATGATGAGCGAAGAACTTGGCCTGGCAGAATCGAAATCCAAAAACCCGGTCGGTGAAGGCGTCGTTGTCGGGTTTTCCGCAATCATAGGATCTTTGATACCCCTGACGCCGTTCTTCTTCTTGTCAGTGAGTAATGCTATAGCATGGGGCATGATATTTTCAATATTGTCCTTGTTCATTTTCGGCGCGGCGAAATCCAGGATAACAGTCGGCCATTGGCTGAAAAGCGGGGTCGAGATGGCAGTCGTGGGAACAGTGGCTGCAGTTATGGGTTATATGATCGGTGTTTTGTTGGGCGCGGGCGTTTAATTTAGCAAGGTCAAATAATATTATGAAAGCTATAACGCCCGTTATCGCGTTAGTCATGCTGATGTTAATCACCGTTAGCATTGTAGGAATTTCTTACACATGGTTCTCCGGGTTATTTTCTTCTCAAACGAAAAAAACAATCTCAATCCCGCCCGGCGGCGCGTACTGTTCTAACGGCGAGATTAAAGTTTTTGTTTTGAATAACGGCGATTCTGCGATAACTTCTTCGGACATTAAAATCGCCCAAGTTGACGGCGTTGATATGTTAAACACGCCGTTCTTCGGCGACATGAAAAGTTATTTGAAAGGATCCTGGAAATTCGACGAGGCTGCGGGTGCGGTTGCATCAGACAGTTCTGGTAACGGCAACAACGCAAATTTGGTCAACAGCCCGGAATGGAAAAAAGGAAAATTCGGAAACGCGCTCAAATTCATCAGTGCGGACAACGATTACGTCCAGACAATTTCAAATCCGATAACATCCGACGACATGACATTGAGCGTTTGGGTCTACCCCGAAATCATAGCCGACGGGTCGTTCCATGCGATCGCAGGCTATCAGGGAGCCGGCGTTAATTACAGGCCTTTCAATATCTGGGTTAATCCATCTGCAGGTTTGCACTGGTGGATTTCTAAAAGCGATAACACACAGGCTTGGTCGGGAACAATAGACAATTTCTTCGACGCGCCGAACAAATGGTATTCGATTGTGTTTACAAAAACCGGTAACAGGCTGGCCGTTTACAAAAACGGGCAGAAAAACAGTTTGGCAGATTCGCCGTTCACGGATTTGTATAAACCGCCTTTTTATTGGATAGGAAGGATTGACAATTATTTCACGGGGTACATAGACGAGGTGAAAATTTACGGAACCGGAACGGGTGATGTTAATATCCAGCCCGGCAGCTCCGGCGTAATAATGAATTATCCGGGAATTGACGGAAAACATTCGCTGAAAATCGCCACGTCCTTGTCGGCGGTTGAAGCGGTTGTAAATTGCTAAAGATTATTTTTTGTCTTTCTTTAGCGCTGCCCAGTCCGCCGATATGACAGTCTTCAGCCCTTTAATGTAGTTGTAGCATTGCAGCGCAGCCTTGGCCCCGTCGCCAGCCGAAATTACGATCTGTTTAAATGGCATGTTAGTTACGTCGCCGGCCGCGAACAAGCCCGGGGTTTTCGTTTCGCACAGGTCATTGATTATTATTTGCTTTAACACGTCCCTCTCCACGAGATCTTTGACAAAATCCGTCTTGGATTCAAAACCAAGTTCAACAAAAACCCCATTGACTTTTATATCCTTTGTTTCGTTGTTAATTTGGACCTCTATGGAGTTCAGGAATTTGTCCCCTTTCGCCTCTTTCACGGAAGCGTTGACAAATTCAACGTTGCCTTTTTTCTTCAATCCGTCAACATCATCCTGGTCCTGGAATTTCGGGACTTTGTGAATTACATAAACTTTGGAGCATATGTCGCTCAATATTTCAGCCCCCTCAAGAGCTGCATGCGCGTTCCCGATAATTGCAGTAACTTTGTTTTTGAAAAGAGGGCCGTCGCATGTTACGCAATAAGAAATTCCCTTGTTAGTGAATTTAGCTTCTCCGGGCACGTTCATCAGTTTGGGAGTTTTTCCGAATGTAAGTATGGCAGATTTGCACTTGTAAACGCCGTCGCCGGTCGTGACGCGGAAGTTTTTTTCGCCCAATTTTTCGATTTTTTCAACGCCCTCGTAAAAAATTTCGGCCCCGAAGTCGCGCACCTGCTCCTCAAATTTTCTCATCATCGCCGGGCCTTCTATTACATCGAGGCCGGGATAATTTTCTACGTGGTTCGTAGTATTGGTTTGTCCGCCCACGTCTTTTGTTAGAATAACGGTTTTCAGGTTGCGCCTGGCCGTGTAGATAGCCGCGGTCATACCGGCCGCGCCAGCCCCAACAATAATTACGTCGTAGGTCTTCTCTTCCATAAGCTTCGTCTACTAATTTTGAGATCAAACTTTAAAAACACGAATAACGGAGTGTGAAAAACTGATTTATCCTTTCAGCAGATAACCGGTTATCGGGCCTTCTTCCGGTTTTTCAATGTTCGGAAGCTTTATAGTTTTTAATCTTTTCTCAACAACAAGCTTGTCGACGTGTTTTTTGACAGTTTTCCAGGATGTTGTCATGCCTTTGTTCTCAAAAGAAATCAGTAAACTGAGTCGTTGTATGCTCATGGGTGTGTTGGTGTATTTTCCCATTACAGAAAGTATGGAATCCTTCAAATCACCGGAAGAATTCTGCCGCCTGCCAGCCATTATATACTATTGGCGGGCTTCCCTTATAAATATATGGCATTTTTGCCCGTTTTTTGCCGAAAAAAAGCAATAATTGGCTTCTTTGGACTATCCAGCCGTGATTTTAGCGTAATCTTGGCCGCATACATTGGACGGCTCTTCACCTGTAATCTTGCATATGGCGCTGACAAGTATGTTGGCCGACCCGTCAATGGATTTTGCAATCTCGCTATTCGGGTCGTTCATCCCGCTCGTTATCTTTGACCAGTCCGCGCCTGAGATAACCTCGGCCCTGTACTGGGCCCCTACCAGGACATATTTGTTTCCTATATTGAGGTATGGTATGCCTCCAGTCGGGTCATGCGCTTGTATGCTTGCAGTTTGTTCGTTTGTCAATGTTTGCAACGGCTGTCCATACCTGTCCCTGGTCTCTACGGCTTGGAATGAAATGTAATCGCTTTTGTATTTTATCTTCTCAAACGAAAATGTCTGCGTGTTCGGATATATGTCCGTAGGTGAAGACAGCATGTATTCCAACCCGGTGAAATTTCCAAATTTCGAAAGCGCAAGTATTATGCTCCATCTCTCCAGTGCGCAATATGGGCAATAATCCGCGCCGATGTAAAGTACAAGCGGCTTGCCTTCAAAAACCAGCTGCTTATCGGTGATGCTGGTAAGGCCTGTCCCTTTGCCGCGTCCTATTGAGTTGAGAACGGAATCTGAAACTCCGGTTATGTTATCGTAAAGAGATTGCGGTATATTTTTGCCAACCGCGGGCTTGTCGCTTGAATCGTTGAGTATAAGGAAAGCTGAGATTGAAATTAGAACCACGGCAATAGCACCTGTAACGGCCCTGCCGTTCAACTTAAAGGTTTTTTTAATTTCTTCCTTGTTTGGATGCTTATCGTTGAGATGCTGATTAAGCGCGACTTTCGATTCGAATTTTTTCCCGCACGAATCGCATTTTAATTCTTCCATATGAGACACAATTGTCCTGCAAGTTTATTAAATCCGACAATCAGTTAAGTTCATGGACCTTAACGTAAACGTTTTGAAAGCATTGGGCTCTGAAACGCGCCTGTCTATAATTAAAAATATAAAGGAGCGGCGCATGACACTGGCAGAATTGTCTAAAAAATTGGGCATGCACGCCTCAACAGTCAAAGAGCATCTGGATTTCCTGGCGCGGGCTGGGTTGGTGGAACAGAAAGACGAGGGCCGGAAATGGAAATATTATTCCCTTACGCGGGATTGCAGGAATCTTTTGTCGCCCTTCCCGGGGGAGATACGCATATTGATTCCTGCCGCGCTGGTTTTGTTTGCCGTTGGTTTAGGTTCTAGCAATTATTCGTACATGCAGGCCGAATCAGCTATATTGGATAAGGGGGGTCAAACAACTGCGGGAATTCCGTCCGTATTGGACGTTTCTTCCATGCTTGTTTTGTTGGCGTCTTTATTGGTAATAATTTCCGCCTACCTTGTTGCGAGAAAGTATGTTTTTTTGGAAAGGTTGGGGAAAACCCCGAGAATTTAGCGGCTTGTTATTAACATTCCCAAGAATAACAGGTCATGAAGAATAAAATCGCGGCTTCATTGATGTTGCTTATTTTATTAGCCAATTCCATGTCCGTCGCAGCCACACAACCCTATTACGGCGGTTCGTCTGGGCATTATTATCAGGTTATCTTTGACGGTGAGGGCGAGGCATCTGTTATCGCGAAAATTGTGCAGACTAATTATGGCAAAGAAAATATCAACAACGTGACATTGGAAATTCCCGGCCGTGTGAATGTGCGTTACATATTGCAAGAGGTCCCGGTTCAAACGTGCGAGAATTATTGCATTGGCTATGGGAATGTATGCTCGAAAACGGACATGGTGTGCGATAATTGGAATTCGACTTCGCAATCTTGTTCTTATTGGGAAAGCAAGTGCACCCAATTTTCTTCTGTTTGTTCACAATATTCAAGCCGTTGTTACGACTCCTATGAGCGCAGTTTCATCCCGTTGGAATTTAACGAAGAGCAGCTGTCCTCGTCAAAAAAGCTGATAGTCGGCCTTTCAAAACCCGTTGCTGGGGGAAAAGAAGTTAAACTCGTGATTTACTACAAAGTTTTCGGTTATGTGAACAGGGAGCTTAATTTAAATTTCGATTTTGAAACAATCAAATCGCCTTATGACACGCCGTATCTGCGCGTTGCAGTTGACGTTGACGATGATCTATCATTGAAAGGAGGTGATACAAAAACAACGTACATATCCAATTTCAACTCCTTGGAATCGTTTTCCGCGCCGCAAAAAATCGCGATAGCGGGCGATCAGGCTAATCTAATCGGTTCTATATCGGACAATGTGGTCTATGCGGGCGGTTATGTGAAAACAAAATCAAACCTTGACCCGTGGGAAAGCTTCCATGTGGCCGGGCGTTACAACGGAAAGAACGTTTGGTTTTTGAATTATTACGAGGAAATAATAGGTTTTATTGTCGCAGTTGTTGTCGTCAATTTGCTGATGAACGACGTTATTGGAGGAATTTCAAATTTAATTAAGAAACTTGGAAAATCCCCGCTTTCGAGGATAATTTCCAGGGGCTTCATTTCAGCAGCCGCTGTCGCACTGACAACTGCAATAATGTATGCCTTCTCAAGTTCGTTGTCATATTTGTTTAGGAACCAGGTCGGAAGCATCTTAGTCGTGGTCGCGGGCATGGCTTCAATATTGTTTTCCATTGCATTTCCTGCATATTACCACGCGCAAAAATACGGGAATAAAGAGGGTGCTTTGGTTCTTTTATCAACGATAGCATGGCTGTTCGTTATGGCTTATGCGATTTCCGCGATTTTCGGAAACAATTATTATTATGCGATTGAAAATTTGGCAAAAAGCGTTTGACTAGACCTTTCTTAAAGTTTTTTCCATCCTGTCAGTGGCTTCTACTATTTTATCATACGCCGTCGCGTAGCTTAATCGTATGAAACCTTCGCCGTTTTTACCGAATTCCGTGCCCGGCAATACCGCAACTTTGGCCTTTTCCAGCACCATGCGCGCAAATTTTTCCGATTTCATCCCGAATTCTTTTATGCTGGGAAACAGGTAAAACGCACCTTCCGGCGTATTGCAGTTGAATCCCATTCCTTCAAGCCTTTTGTGGAGAAAAGCGCCTCGCCTTTCATACTCGGAGCGCATTTTTTCTATGTAAGCGCTGCCGGTTTTTAACGCATCAATGGCAGCAAACTGGGATATGGTCGGCGCGCTTATGGATGTGTATATATGGACTTTTTTCATCGCGTTTATTATTTTTTCCGGCCCCGTCGAATAGCCAACACGGAATCCGGTCATCGCATAAGTCTTGGAAAAGCTTTGGAGTGTGATAACGTTATTCTGCACGCCATTTAATGACGCAATGGAAATGTGTTTAGCTTTTCCGTAAACAAATTTCTCGTACGCTTCGTCCGCGATTATCAGTAAGTTGTTGTCGATTGCTATGCTAGCCAGTTCTTCAAGGGTTTTTCTTTTTAATACGTTTCCCGTGGGGTTGGCAGGCGTGTTTATTATCATGGCCTTCGTTTTGCCTTTATTGATCGATTCTTTGACCGTGTCCGGGTTTAATTCAAATTTATCCTCTTCCGATATTTTATACGGCACCGGAAAACCGTTTAACAATTCTATGACGGGCCTGTAATCGATGTAGCCCGGGTCAGGAACCAAGACTTCTTCGCCGGGATCCATGATGCACATCAATGATATGGCGATGGATTCGTTGGAGCCGTTTGTTATTATTACGTTTTCCGGATCAGTGCGTATCTTGTTCTCTTTGAGCAGTTTTTTGGAAACCGCGGTTCGGAGTTCTTTTAATCCTTCAGTCGGTGTGTAATGAGTCGCCCTTGGGGCGTTTTTTCTTACGGAATCTATTACGCCTTTTGGGGGCGGGAAGTCCGGCTCTCCCGGGCCCATCGATATTATTTTTTTGTTGTTGGTCAGTTCCATCAGTTTTCCCCTCACGCTGGGAGGCAACCCGGATTCCCGCTTGGAAATGACGTCTCGCAGCATAGTTAATTATAGGCTTTATAGATTATTATTATGGGTATAGAAAGTTTGTTCTCCCCTTCATCCGTCGCCATAGTAGGTGCGAGCCGGGATCCGAAAAAATTCGGGAACGTAATATTGAAAAATTTCATGTTGTCGTTTAAAGGGAAGATACATCCCGTCAACCCCAATATCCCGGAAATAATGGGGCTGAAATGCTATCCGAAAACGTCCGATATCAAGGAAAAGGTGGATATGGCCGTGATTATAGTTCCTTCCGAGATAGCGCTTGAAGCCGTGGAAGACTGCGGCAAAAAAGGCGTGAAATCCTTGGTCATCA